>CAXFTV010000553.1:0-7497 GCA_964005845.1 uncultured bacterium | reverse complement strand
TTCGTCGACGCCCTCAGGTGCCTCGGGGACGCGCGGATCAATGCCGACGACGCGCATGCCGAAATGCGAACAATGGCGTGCCGTGGCCCCGCCGATGCCGCCGACGCCGATAATGAGGGCGGTGGCTTCGGGCAGGTACACCGAATCACCGCCCTCGCCGCCCTTGAGCCATTCGCCGCGGAACTGGGCCGGGAAATAGCGCTGCATGCAGCGGGAAAAGATCAGCACAAAAGCCATTATGTGGTTGCTGATGTGATCGTTGTAGATGCCGCGCGAATTGGTGACGGTGACCGGACTGGCAATCAGTTCGGGAAAATAAAAGCTCGGACTGGGGCCGGCGGCCGGGCAGGCCAGCCAGTGCAACTGTGGAGCGGCTTTGAGCAACTCGGGGTCCATAGTGCCAAAGGCGCCTCTGGCCGTGGGTAGGGCCGCCAGGGCTTCCTGGCGCGAGCCGCAGTTGACGACTTCCAGTTCGGCTACTTCGCGGCGAATCAGGTGCGCCATTTCCTCGCTGCCAGGGGGAAGAAAGACAAAGCGAGTGCTCATCGGATTCCTTTCGGTAACTAAGATGCAAGGTTAAATCAACGGTCTGAATATATCGCGTTGGCGGGAGATATTCAACTGTTGCAGATAGGAGTGGTGGAAGGAGGCAAAATATGCACGAGATACAACTGGCTTCGGGGCACGGAATGCCGGTGCTGGGACTGGGCACCTGGGATCTGCGGGGCGCACGGTGCACGGAGGTAGTACTGAGAGCAATTGAACTGGGCTACACCCACATAGACACGGCCTGGATGTACGAAAACCAGGAGCCGATCGGCCGGGCAGTGCGCCAGTGCGGCGTGGATCGATCGGAGCTTTTTATCACATCCAAAATCTGGCACACCCACCTCGGATACGACGAGGTGCTGAAACAGTTCGGGGAGATCCTGGACCAGTTGCAGATGGACTACGTAGATCTGTTGCTGATCCACTGGCCCAGCAAAAAATCGGATCCGCTGCAGGAGACCTTGAGGGCATTCGAAAAAATTAGCGCGGCGGGCAAGACGCGGAGTATTGGTGTGAGCAATTTCGACGTGGAACTAGTCGAAGGGGCACGAGCCAGCTGCCAGGTGCCCATCTGCGTTAACCAGGTGGAGTATTACACCCACCTGGCGCAGCGGGAACTGCTGCAGCACTGCAACCGGCACGAGGTCGTCCTGACCGCCTATCGCCCCCTGGGGAAGGGGGCGATTCTACGAGATCCGGTGCTGCGGACAGTGGCGCAGAACCACGGCAAAACCACTGCCCAGGTGGCGCTGAAATGGCTGCTCCAGCAGGGCATAATCGTCATCCCCAAGGCCAGTTCCGAAGTGCATCTGCGGCAGAATATGGGTCTCTTCGATTGGGAGCTGGAGGGTGCGGAAATGCAGCAAATCGGCGCTTTGTCCGCTTGAATCTCCCCTAGTGCAGGTATGACGGAGATTGGTTCCGTTTTGCCAGTGGAGGGGGGACGAAATCTGGGAGATAGTGCCGCCGGGCGGCGCTAGGTTGCGGCCAAAATAGGGTGGAGGGGACGATCCCAGGGGCCACCGGCCTCCAACTTTAGGCGCTGGAAAAAAGTTGGAGGTACTGGATATAGCTGTTTTCATGAAAAAATCGATGTCTTCCCGAGATGGAAAACCGAGGGGCGCGGGTATGGTCTGGACTTCCTTGCGCACCGCTAGCAAAAGGCGCAGTGGCAGATTTGCTGCGGATTTCGGCTGTGGGATGGACATCCGGTTAGCTCTGCTTGATATTTTAATGTCTTGAGCCATTTAAAGCGTCGCAAGGAGCAACCCCAAAATAAGGAGAGGGCATGGCCGCAGTAACTATCTACCACAATCCGCATTGCAGCAAGAGCCGCCAGACGCTCGAATTGTTGCACGAGCGAGGTATTGATCCGGAAATCGTCGAATATCTGAAAAGTCCACCAGACGAGGAAACCCTGGGGAATTTGCTAGAGAAGCTGGGGCTGGCCCCCGGGGATTTGCTGCGCACCAAGGAAGACGAGTACCGTGAACTCGGATTGGATGCGCAAAAGGACGACCCCGCAACGCTGATTCGCGCCATGGTGGAAAATCCCATACTTATCGAGCGCCCCATCGTGGTAAAGGGCGAAGGGGCGCGCCTGGGCCGCCCCCCCGAACAGGTGCTGGAAATTCTCTAGGGATATTCCTCTCCAATTATCAGAATATTATAAGATGTGTGCAATCTTGGAAATCAATTCAAGAGCAATACCCCCTTTCCCCCGTTCCATAGGCAGTTTTTCTCGTATGCCACCGGCGGGGGAATTGGGCCCGAAGGCGAAGGGGCTATCGTGGACGAACTCGGAAAGATACTGCGCCGATCTGGCAATGCCGAGAATTTGAGCGAGACATTTATCCAGCATCGGCTCAAAGATAGGAGCATTTGCAGCGAATGATTATATGGTTATTTAAAGGGCTCCTTGCGTGGTTCCTGAAGAAGTTTTTAAAATCGCTGATAAAGAAGTATCTAAGGTGAGAGGTTGCCGAGCACCCGGACGGAGTAGCGAAGCCCGAACGAGTACAGCTCCAGATCGGCGGCGCGATCTCCTTGCGCCCCGCCCAGGACGGCGAATTTCCGGGAGGGTGCAAAGCAAAGCCATAAAAATTTATAATTATATCATTTTATGAGGCCCCTAAGGCGCATTCTCTAGGAATATTCCCAATGGCGGAGAAAAAACTCCAACTTGGATTTCTGGCTTCGCATGGCGGTACCAATATGCAGGCCATCATCGATGCCTGCAAAAAGGGCCGCCTAGAGGCCGAGCCCCGCGTGGTGATCGGCAACAACTCGCGCTCCGGGGCGCTTGAACGAGCTGCAAGAGAGGGTATTCCGGTCTGCCATTTGAGCAGCCGCACCCATCCGGAGCCCGGCGATCTAGATGCGGCCATCCTCGCCGCACTGCGGCGGCATCAGGTCGAATTAATCTGTCTGGCCGGGTACATGAAGCGGCTCGGTGCGGCTACACTCGCCGCGTACAGGGGACGCATTCTCAATATCCATCCGGCGCTGCTGCCCAAATTCGGCGGCAGGGGATTCTACGGAGAAGCCGTACACCGGGCAGTGCTGGCGGCGGGAGAGCGGGAGAGCGGTGCCACCGTCCATCTGGTGGACGAGGAGTACGATCGCGGACCGGTCCTGGCACAGCGTCGGGTGCCGGTTCGGCCCGGCGATACCCCGGACACCCTGGCGGCGCGGGTACTGAGGGAGGAACACATCCTCTATGCCGAAACCCTGCAGAAAATCGCCTGCGGCCAGATTCGCTTGCAGGATTTCGGTTTTCGAGCCGGCGGCTAGCAGATCTGCAAGCCGGCTTCCGGAGCTTTGGCGCGGCAGACGCTGGAAAGGGCCGAGACCAGGGTGAAGACGCCGCTGACTCCTTTCATGGGGTTGGAGCGCTGGATTTTTACTTCTACTCCCCGACCGCGGGCTTCGACTTCGAGGATGGAGACCTCCAGGCCGGGCACGGCGACCAGGACCGAGCGGGTGCGGTCAAAGCCGATGCTGCCCAGAGCCAGGGCTGCGTGCGAGTTGACATTGCGCGGAAAGAGCGGGCAGACGCCGCGGGCCGAACCGTCGTAGAGTACGGTTTCGGTCTGAATCTGTGCCGCCTCGAGATCGGGGTGCTCGCTGAAGTCGAGGTTGGCGGGGTTCTTCTTCATGACCATTTTGACCTCATCCCAGACTTCCCGACCTTCCTGCAGGGATTCGAGACCGACAATGGCACCGTGCGGGATGTAGAGGCGGGTGTTGTTTTCTTGCGCGCTCTGGAGCAGGTCCTTTTCGATCTGGGCATCGGCAAAAGCAGTGAGAGAAAGCGGCATATAATCGGTTTGCTCCAGGAAGGCCGTGCCGTATTCACAGGTGATGCCGGGGTGGGCCAATTCGACGATCAGGTCGGCCTCTTTGGCCGCAAATCCCGCCAGGTCTTCCAGGATCAGGTTTGCCGGCAGGTCTGCCAGTTTTTCCCTGGTGCGGTTGTATACAAAGGCGATCTCGAGGCCAAGTTCGGGACGCGTGGTGATTTGTTCGTAGACATAGGAGCCGATGTAGCCGTATCCGATGATGCCGATGCGAGCTTTTTTTTGGGCCATTTTATTTTCCTCCTCGTTATGTGTTGTGGGCCACCTGCAAAGGGGCCGATTTTTTTGCTGGCGGCTACAATATTCTTCGGGTGCCCAGTTTGAAGCGGCGCGGGTCGCCCAGGCGTTGCACCAGGGCGGCAGCGTCCATGCCGGCATGCTCCAGGACCCAGTCGATTTCTGTGGCCAGGGGCGCGTCGAAGATGCCGGGGTCGTCGGCGCTGATGGCCAGATTCACCCCGGAATTTAAGAAACGGTGCAGCGGGTGAGAAGAGGGATGGGGCACGGCGCCGATGCGCAGGTTTGAGGTTGGGCAGGATTCGATGACGGTGCCCAGTTCTTGCAGGTGCTCGAGGACGAAGTCCTGCCGTCGCCGCACTGCGGCGAGGCGCGCTGCGGTATAGGGACGCTCCACCCTGGCTTCTGGAGGGTACTGCTGCAGTTCTTCGCGTTCCCGCTGCAGCGCGGTTTTATCGACTTCTATGCCGCCGCGTGCAAGTGCATCGGCGTGCCGCAGGTCGTAGGCGATCTGGTCCAGGCGCTCGCCGACGGGTTCCGACTCGTGGGCCTGGGGCCGGCGTTCTATGGCCACGCCTGGATCCAGCCCGAGTGCAATGGCGTGGCCCAGTCGCGGGACCCCCATTGCAGCGATTTCGTGACACCAGCGTATGGCGCTTTCAAGGGACTTGTCGAAATAGACCTCGCCGACGTGGTAGACTACTTCGAGGGCGCGTTCGGGGTGCCGCTGGTTGTCCTCTTGCAGGCGCTCCAGGAAGGGTTGCATGGCCCGGGGGGGATGGCCTTCTTCGAAGAAACAGAAATCCAACCCCACGATGGTGGAGATCAGCTCCGGGCTGGCGCTGAGGAGACGCTGTACCAGGTCGTAACCCTCCAGGGGGGCACGGCGCGGCAGACTGATGATGTAGCGGGCTTCGAAATCGCCGCCGCTGGCTTCCCGGATGACGCGGGCGTTGAGGCGGTGGAAGTTGATAAACCCCTCGGGATCGGCGCTGTCTTGCATGTACATAGAACGGTATTCCACGTAGTCCAGGCCCTCGCTGCGATGGCGTTCGACAATACGCCGGGTGATCTCCTCCTCGCGTTGCAAGGTCTGTTGCCAGTAGCGCCAGAGACAGATGGCCAGGTTGAACTTGGCCTGGAAGCGCGCGAAGTCGCCACCGTCCGCCGCGCCGACGACAAAGTGATCTCGCAGTTGTGCAAGAGCCGCCGCGTCGTCGCTCAGGGCATCCTGGAACAAAGCGATGGGGTCAGGGCGTTTTGCAAAGGCCAGCTCGTAAGTGTCGACGAAGAGATCCCAATCCACTTCGCGGTAGACTTCCCTGCCCAATTCCAGGATATCTTCGGCGTAGAGACAGCCGCCGATGTGGACGTGTAATTCACAGCCTTTCAGGATGCCTAAGTCGGGCATGGGGTTTGTCCTGTTGTCGGTTTGGGGTAATTGAATATAATTATTGACGCCGTTCGGGCCATTTCAAGTCGATGCGGCAGGACTGGAAATGGGCGAAATATCGAGTGTCGCCCGTGAGATATCCCGTCGCCGGGCGCGGGTTGCACCCTTCATTCTGAGGAAATTTCCAAGAGCTAAAAAAGGAGGCGGTCAATGGAGTACCGCAGGTTGGGAAGCTGTGGATTAAAGGTAGCGGAAATTTGTTTGGGCACTATGACCTTCGGGCACGGAGCCGACGAGGGCGAAGCCAAGCGCATGGTGGACCTGGCACTGGATGCGGGAGTGAATTTCTTCGATGCGGCCAACTCCTACGGCGAGGGTCATGCAGAGTTATTCCTCGGCAGGGCGCTGAAGGATAAACGGCGAGACGCAGTGGTAGCCACCAAGTTTTTCAACCCCATGGGACCCGGTCCCAACGACTCGGGCATGTCTCGGGTGCACATCATGAACGCGGTGGAGGATAGCCTCGAGCGGCTGCAGATGGATTATGTGGACATCTACTATATCCACCACGTGGACGTGCAGACACCGCTGGAGGAGATGCTCAGGGCGCTGGACGACCTGGTGCACCAGGGCAAAGTGCGCTATATCGCCTGCAGCAACTATCAGGCCTGGCGCCTGTGTGAAGCCTTGTGGATAAGCGCCAGCAAAAATCTGGCGCGCTTTGTGTGCTACCAGCCGCAGTACAGTCTGGTGGTGCGGGATATCGAGCAGGAACTTATGCCGCTATGCCGCCACAAAGGACTGGGGGTGGTGGTGTGGAGCCCGCTTGCCGGCGGTTTTTTGTCGGGCAAATATCGGCCGGGGGCACGCGCGCTCGAAGGCACGCGCTCGCAAGAAGCATGGGCCTATCCCGAGCCTTATTTTGCCGCCAATGCCGACGAGACGCTGGCGGTACTGCTAAAAGTCGCTGCCGATCTGGGGCGCACTCCGGCCCAGGTGGCAATCCGCTGGGTGTTGGAGCAGCCGGGCATTAGCGCGGCGATCGTCGGGGCGCGCTCCGCGGCGCATTTGCGCGACAACCTGGAGGCCTCTAGCCTGCGGCTACAGGGAGAGGCGCTGGAACGCCTGAATGAAATTTCCCGCCTGCCGGACCGCTATCCGGAAGCGATGCAGAAAAATATCCACGAGCGCCGCAATAGCGCAATCGATATGCCGTCCCTGTGATGGTCGGGGGCGGTCTCGCCTATTTTTTAGCTGCGCCCGGTACTCAGGAAGAAGCGGCTTCTTCCTGATAATATTCCATGAGGATCTGGGCCACTTCGGGGCGGGCGAATTCCGGCGGCAGGGCCTGGCCGGCGGCCAGCATTTCGCGCACCTGGGTGCCCGAGAGGAAGAGATAGTCCTCCGGTCCGTGCGGGCAGTCGCGCATCATCACTACCTCGTCGCACTTATTGCACCAGACCGTGTGGTCGCCGCGGAAGATCTGTATCTGTAGATCAGCGCCGGGTATTTCATCGAAGATGGTCTGGGCGTCAAAGGCGCCGTAGTAATCGCCCACACCAGCGTGGTCGCGACCGACTATCAGGTCGGTGCAGCCGCTGTTCTGGCGGAAGATGGCGTGTAATACGGCTTCGCGCGGGCCGGCGTAGAGCATGTCGAAACCGTAACCGGAAATGAAAACGGTATTTTCCGGAAAGTAGACCTCTACCATCTTGCGAATGGAGGCGTCGCGCACCGGGGCCGGAATATCGCCCGGTTTGAGCTTGCCCAGCAGCATGTGGATGAGGATGCCGTCGGCACCCACGGCTTGCTGGGCCATGCGGCACAATTCCTCGTGGGCCCGGTGCATGGGGTTGCGAGTCTGAAAAGCCACCACCTTGTTCCAGCCGCGCTTTTCTATTTCGCTGCGGATCTGACCGGCAGTGCGGAAAGTAGCGGGGAAATCGCCGGCAAAGTAGG
>CAXFTV010000552.1:0-3876 GCA_964005845.1 uncultured bacterium | reverse complement strand
TTTGTTGTCCGCCTTTTTACCTCTCGGGGAAGTCGCTTATAGAATTAATCTGGCAAGCGCTTGCACCGGGGCCCTTGCCATTGCTGCGCTGAGTGCTTTTTTGCGCTGGCGCACCAGCAATTCCTGGGCGGCCCTGGCCACGGCACTCGCGTTTGGTTTATCCAGTACTTTCTGGAGTCAGGTAGTTATAGCCGAAGTCTACGGGTTGAGCACCTTGGCCATAATTGCGGTCCTGGGGATTGGGATAAAAACGGCAGAAAATCGCGATGAACGCAGTTTGATTTTGCTCTTTTACTTAATGGGGCTGGGCTTGACTACTCATCTAAGCCAGGTGCTGGTCTGGCCCGGTCTGTTCTTGTTGCTCGCATGGCGCTGGCCCGAGTTGAGACGTTTCCCGGTCATATTGGGCAAGGCTTTCGCAGCCCTGGCCGGGGGGTATAGCCTGGTCATATACCTGCCGGTGCGCAGTGGGCTCGGAGAGGGTTTCCACTGGGGGCCTGTGGACAGTTTCGAGCAGTTGTGGCAGCATCTTAGCGGAGCGATCTACCGTTCCTCTTTCCTTGCCCTGCCCTGGGAGGGCGCCCTTTTAAATGCCGGGCGTTGGGCGGGGCAAATGGTGCGTGAGTTTACACCGTTTTTAATGATATTTCCGCCGTGGGGAATTTGGGTGGCCTGGCGGCGAGACCGCATGAGTGCCGTGGTGGCGGGATCGGCAGTGTTGATGAATCTCGTCGCCGCCTGGAATTATCACCGCGATCCCAATGGATTGGGGGTTTTTTTTCTCCTCAGCATTCTCGGTTTGGCCCTGTTTATGGGCTTTGCCCTGGAAGATCTGGGGCGCAGACTGGCGAGGCTATTTGGAAATGCAAGTGGCTTAGTGGTAGCGGTGGGCGTCGTCGCAGTTGTGCTTGTCGGGAATTATGAAAAATCCGATCGAAGTCGCAACTGGGTGCCGTACAATTACGGGGTGGAAATTTTGCGGGGATTGCCCGCAAATGCGGTGCTGGTAACAGAGGGGGATGATGCCTCTTATATAATTGATTACCTCAAACGAGTAGAGGGTATGCGTCCCGATGTAGATTTGTACAATCGGATTGGCAGGGGGACGGATTTGTTAAGGCCTGGGGAGCATCAAACGGGATTCAAGAGCTTGAATTCCCGGCGGGCTAAGCGCGAGAGAGAATTGATTCTCACCGGGGTGCGTCCCGTATTTTATCTGGTGCCCCGGCAGATGCCGGTTGAGGACTACACATTTGTTCCAGTTGGTCTGTACTATCAAGCCAGGCCCAAGGCGTCTTTGGGCGATAGCGTGAAGGTGAATATTGACTTTGAAAATGCGCGCAGTGCCGATTTCTACCGCGATCCGTGGGTGCGCAAAATTCAATCCAATTACTGGTTTATGCTGGGCGAGCACTTGCGTGCCCTCGGCCGGGATGAACGAGCCCTTGAGGCCTATGAAAAGGCGGCCGAAATTGCCCGCGATTCCCGAACGGTGCGTTTTAATGTGGGGCTAATGTATTTCAGGCAAAAGAGATTAGAGGAAGCTGCAGGCCATTTAAAAGCGAGTTTGGAGATCGATCCCTGGATGGTAGATCCCTACCGACTCCTGGCGGAAATCTTGCAACGTCAGGGCAACCATGCAGAAGCGGCTAGGATGCTGAAAAGAGCTCGTGATCTGCAGGGAAGATCTTGACTTTGTTGCTGGATGTACTTAATTTGCCCTTCCTATACTGGAGCATATGTATGGAAAAATGGGATCGGATTTTAAGAGCGGAAAACGTCTTGATTGGTTTGCGGGCGAAGCGCAATATGGCGGCCATAAGGGAACTGGCTGGCGTTTTGGACGGCGACGAGGCGATTTTGGACCACAAGGGGTTTCTGGCCGACATAATCCGCAGAGAGCAGCAAGCTTCGACCGGCATCGGTCATGGGGTCGCGGTACCCCATGCTCACGAGGATTCAATTCGGCGCCAGATTTTGGCAGTGGGCATTTCAAAGGACGGGGTGGACTTTGGTGCCGTGGACGGGGCTCCAGTGCAAATTTTGGCACTGCTGGCAACGCCCAAAAAGCACCACAAAAAGCACATGGAGTTGCTGGCTTCGCTGTCGCGCTTGCTCCAGCATGAGGATGTGCGGCAGGGTTTGCTCAGAGCGGCGGATGCGGACCAAGTTTTGGAGATTTTTAAAACCGGAAAATAAAACCAAAGCAGTTTTTTTTGCACGTGCAGATTTCTATAGACAGGGTTTCATACCTGTCTTTTTTTTGTACTTAGAATCCTAAAAATATTTTCGAAGGCAAATGCTATGGACGCCGAACTGGCCGGGGCCGTGGTGGGTCCGATCGATCAGAACAATACCTACTTTCTGGAGGGAGGGGTAGGTTCAAAAACAGCTGAAGCACTTTTGGCTCGGTTGCATTTTCTGCTGAATGCCGGAGTTCCGGGTTACTCCATTTTAGTCCTTTTGCCAGACCGCAGCGCCAAAAACCGCTTCGGCGAAGCGCTGGGCCGCGCCGAACTGGGTCCCTATGGGGTCGTGGACTTGCATACATACTACAGTCTGGCTTGCAGTCTGGTGCGTTTGTTCTGGCCCATGGTAGCTGCCGAAGCCGGTTTTTCCACCCCCCATCAACCGCCGGTTTTTCTCAACTATGAAACTTCTCAATACCTCATGGGCCAGCAAGTCGCCCCACTGCTTGCCAAGGGTTATTTCGAAGGCTTGGCGCTGCGGCCACAAAGAATTCTTTCACAGTTGCTCGACAATCTAAACAAAGCGGCAGTAAATGGCTATCCGATTGCGGAGATTGAGGAGCGTTTAAGAGAGTCGTGGAAGGGCGAGCATTCGCGTCTCCGCTATTACGGCCAGGCACAGCACTGCATTGAATTATTCAGGGGGCACACTTTGAGGCAAGGGCTGCTAGATTTCTCCCTCGTTCTCGAGGTCTTTCACCGCCAATTGGTGGGGAAAAAAGAATTTTGGCGTTATTTCTCAGAAAGGTTCCGCCATATTCTGGTGGATCAACTGGACGAAAGCCTGCCAGTTGCACAGGATCTTATAGGGCGCCTATTGCCCAGGTGTGAATCTGGGATGCTAGCCTGGAATCGGGGTGGGGGAGTTCGGGTATTCCTGGGGGCAGATGTTCAGGGGGCGGCCCAACTGCGGCATGTCTGTAAAAAGAGCATCATAGCTGCAGGTGAACAAAAAAATCTCCATATAGAGGCTTTTGCGGTCCGGGTGGGAGATAGCCTGGGGCAGGGAAGGGGAGTTGCTCCTGGGGGGGAACCCCGGCGGGCGGTGGCTGCGCTGATACAGACCCGCCATCGGGTGCAAATGATCGAAGAGGTAGCCGCAAATATTCTAAAACTGGTCGAAGGCGGGGTTGCACCAGGGGAAATTGCCGTAGTCGCCCCCTACACCGACGGCGTCCTTCGCTTTATGCTGGGGGAAGCTTTCAGGGCAGCTGAAATTCCCTTTGCCATGGTGCGGCGCTTTGAAACCCTGCGCGATGAAACTATAGCACGAGCCTGTTTGACCCTGGCGGTTCTAGCCCACCCGAGTTGGGGTTTGAAACCACTAATCTACGATGTTGGCGAAGCTTTTGAACTGGCCCTTGCGCCTCTAGATCGCGTCAGGGGGGCGCTGGCGGCGCGGCATCTCTATGCCCCCAGAGGAGATGGGCTTGTCGCGAGTAAAAAACTCAGCACAAATATCCAGGAGCGCCTGGGAGCAGATGCCCTTGGCCGCTACGAAGGCCTCAAAGAGTGGCTTGAAACCTATCGTCGGGGGGAAGACCTGGCTCTGGACAATTTTTTGCGGCGGCTTTTTGGCGAGGTCCTATCAAGTCCCGATCTGAGTCCGGAAGAAGCATCCGTATAC
>CAXFTV010000551.1:0-2851 GCA_964005845.1 uncultured bacterium | reverse complement strand
CCGCCGCCGCGCTCAGGGCTTGTTCCCTGAGCCCGCTGACCACCATGACATCCCCGCCTTCGAGAATGATCTGCTGCAGGGGTACATCGACAAAGTCCCCCCGCGGCAGCAGCACCGTGGTCCGGTAGCCTATAAAAGAAACCGCGATTGAATCACCCGGGGCGACCTCCAGTGCGAAATACCCCCTCGCATCCGCAGTAGCCCCCGCGCTCCCGCTGGAAATATTGGCGCCGGCAAGTGGTTCGCCGCTGCGGGCATCAAAGACTCGTCCCTCCAGGGCATAAGTCTGCGCCGCAGAGATAATCAATAACGTGATGCACAGCATCCATAAAGACAAGCGCTCGGTCATATATCCACGCTCCCGCATAAGAGACTATCTCAAAACGAGCGGTGTGCCCCGCCTCGACGCGCAGACCGCAGCAAGGTTTGGGATAGTTTCTCGCAAAAATAAAAAAAGCCGTTTTCCCCTTGTGGAGAATACGGCCCAAGACCACGCGCTGGTCTAGCTCTTCCCGTATTCCCTACGCTGGTATAATCCAGTTCAGGTTCGAAGGGTATGATATCTCAGGCCCGGCGTTCGAGCCACCCCTAACGGAACTTTTTTTGTTGTCCGACTAGAATATAGGCCACCGCCAGAAAAAGGCAATAACCATGCTAAGTCCCCGCTCTTCAGTCCAGTTCGGCCAGCTTGACCGGCCGCTTCTCGGCCGCCGCCCGATCCGCCGCAAAGACCACCCGGTGCGATTCAAAGGCGGTATCGAAATCGGTCAGCGGCATGGGCGACCCGGTGCCGATGCTGTCGATAAACGCCTGGAACTGGGGTTCGTAGGGATGGTCGCTGACGTCGCCCGAATCGATCAGCGCCGTCTCCAGGGTGCTCCACCTGCTCTTTTCCGAGCCCTTGAGTTTGGCCGAATAGAAGCGGTTGTCCAGCAAGCTGCCCTCGCTGCCGACCAGGTGGATGTGGAAGTAATAAGGCTGCAGACAATCGGTGCAGGACGTCACCTTGCCAATGCGCTCGCCACCGGCAAACTTGAGGAGGCTCACACTGGTAGTATCGTATTCGTAGGGTGCGAAGTCTTCGCCTTTGGAACGGGTGCGATAACTGCTCACTTCCTCGACCTGGCCGTCCATGAAAAAGAGCAGCGCATCGAGGGCATGGCACCCCGCCGTCAGCAGGCTGCTGCCACCGAAATCCCTTTTTACATTCCAGTCGAACTGCCCGTACCAGGGGCCAATGCCGTGGTAGTAGTCGACCTCGGCATAGTGCAGTTCGCCCAGCAAACCCTGATCGATTACGGAGCGAATCATGGTGAAATGAGCGCTGTAGCGGCACTCGAAACACACGCACGCACTGACGCCGGCCTGGCGCACCGCGTCGCGCACCCTCTTGGCATCCTCGTAGCTGAGGCAAATCGGCTTTTCGATAATCAGGTGTTTGCCGGCCTCGGCCGCGGCAATGGCCTGCTCGGCGTGAAAGGGGTGCGGGGTGCAGATATCGACGACGTGGATATCCTCATCGGCGAGAAAATCCTCGTAGCTGGTGTAGGCTTTTAAGGGCGTGCCGTACTCCTGCTCCAGCTGCGCTTCGTCGTGCTCGCGGCGGGAACAAATCGCCGTCACGCTGCCGCCCTGAACCGCCTTGAAGGTTTCGATATGGGCGCCGGCGACCCAGCCCAGACCAACGATGCCAACATTCTTATCGCTCATATTTATTGCCTCCGTGTTTTGCGCATAAATTTCCGCTGCCGCGTCAAATGGGTACTGCCACTGGTCAAGAAGTATATACAATGCGCCGGTGGGTCGCCAGCATTTCAGGCGTCCTCGTAATCTATTCCCCTCCACACCTGACGCGCCCTGGCGATTTCCTCCGGCCCCGGTTGGCGCTGTCCCAGAATGCTGGGCGGCGGCTGCCCCGGGCCGGCGTGTTCGGGCCAGGGCGACCAGTGATCATCGGCGTACTGCGCGCGACTGCTCTCGTCGCTGAAATCCGGCACCTCGCGGGGAACGCCCTCTTCCAGGGCGCTTTTCCAGGCCAGGATGCCCACCGAGGACATGGCCACCCCCCGGTACACATCCAGATAGGGCGCCTCGCCGCTGCGGATGGCATTGGCAAAGTGGAAGTTGGTCCAGAAGTCGCCGCCGCCGTGACCGGCGCGACGCGCCAGTTCGCCGTGCTCGGGCCAGTCGGGCTCGTAGACGCGCTCGCTTTCCTGGCCTTCTTCGAGGTCCCACTCCTCGTGCCAGACGCGAATTTTTCCCGAGCCGAAATAACCTGGTCCCCGGGCGACTTCCATGGCCCCGCGCTCGCCGTGAACACGGTACCAGTTGCTGTGACCCGGCAGGATCAGGCCAAAAATCCTGAATACGGCCCCGTTGTCCATGCGGCACAGGATCACCGAGCCCGGATCGGAGCGGCGCAGGGTCTGGTCGATCCCCTCGGGTGCGGCAATGGACAAGCCGTTGACCTGCACCGGCATGGTGTCGGTAATGCACATCAGCGGCGCCAGGGCGTGGGTGCAGTAGTAGGTCGAAGGAATCCAGGCGCGCCAGTGATTGCGCCCGGGCGTAATGCGCAGACGAGCTTCCTGGCTCATGGGATGGTTGTATTCACCCTCGGCATAGGTCACCTCGCCGATCTCGCCGCTGCGGTAGAGCCGCTGCATTTCCAAATTGAACTTTGTAAAGGGATAGTTCTCGGCGAACATGTAGATCAAGCCGCTTTTCTCCACCGCCCGGCATAGCGCCACTCCCTCAGCCAGGGTGGTATTGGCAGCGGTCTCGCTCATCACGTGTTTGCCGGCTTCAAGGGCCTTGATCGCAAAAGGCGCGTGCTGGTGGAAGTAGTTGG
>CAXFTV010000550.1:0-4671 GCA_964005845.1 uncultured bacterium | reverse complement strand
TAAAATCTAATATAAATAATAAAGATTGAACTAGCTTATCCGATATTAAGGAAGCGGGAGAAGAAGGCTATGGCAAAAAATAGCAGGGATATAAAGAGGCGACGTTTGAAGTGGGGCATCTGCGGCCTTGGCCTCAGCGGCATGGCTTGTATAACCTGGTCTGTAGTGAATATGGTGCAGACCGCCGTGCCCTTTGAGCCGAAAGTCGATGTCGCGGCAGTAGAAGGGGGGCAGAGGGTCCCGGCGGAATCATCCTATTACCCGCTCGAAGTAGGGCGCTACTGGGTTTACCGGAACGAAGATCCCCGCAGTGGTATCATCACCGAGGTCGAACGACGTATAGTGCGACGGGAGAGCCGGAGCGACAAAGATCTCTTTTACTTTGACGATGGCACGTTGGTCTATCGTCAGGAGGGCAAAGTGTTTGAAATAGGGGAGAGCGGGGGGGTAAATATAATCCCACTTGATGCCGTGGTGTTCGACGAGCCATATGCCTATCGCAGCCAGGGGCTCTACATTGAAAAGTCCATCGGGGCGGTGGATACCTTAGTGGTTCTGGGGGGACGCCGTTACGAGTCCTGTATAGAAATCATAACGCGGTTCAGGGCATTGCATCAGGACGTCGAAGAAACTCGCTCGTTTGCAACTTTTTACGCCAGGGGCATCGGGAGGGTGGGCCGTGAGAAGAGGCCTTCAGAGGCAGTGGTCCAGTCGTCTCCGGTCCTGCAGACATACGGCGTCAACCACTTGTAGGTTTTGCACATGAAGAGAATATATAAAAACGTATTTTGCGCATATAACTGGATTTTAGTCCTGGTTGTGATGGTGGGGGCGGCGGCTGCAGAAGTGGGGACCACCAGGGTGATCGGGGTCGAGGACTCGGAGGTCGTGCTCGGGGCTGGCTTGAGCAATGGATTGGGAATTGGAGCGCAGGTGACCCTGTTGCGTCAGGGCGATCCGATTGTCCATCCGCTGACCGGGGAAATTCTTGGTATCCCGCAGGAGCCGGTTGGGCTTCTACAGATTACCGAGGCCGAGGCGCGCGTGGCCAAGGGGATCCTGCAAAAGATATATTCGGTGCCCATGGTCGACGACCTGGCCGAATACGAAAAGCAGGAGCATCTAGCACGGGCTGCGCAGGTCGAAAAATCAGAGACCAACGAGATGAAGGCGCGGGTGAAAAAGCTCGAACGCAGCGTCAAACGCTACCAGAAGTCGAATAAAGCTCTTTCGGAATACCCTGCTCTCGTCAAGCAGGTGTGGGATGAGATCATTGTAATGAAGTCCGATCTGGTGGCTCTTGACGAGCGGCTGGTGGAAATGGAGACGCAGCAAGGGGAGGATCGCACCCGTTTTTCCTCTGTCCTCGATAGTGAATTCCAGCGACAGGACATGGAGGAATTTACCATACGTTACAAGTCCGGCACCGATGTAAAGCTGAAGATTGCCGGCAAGACTCTGGTCATTACTGTGGACCCGGATTCCGTCTATCATCTGGAAGAATTAAATGATGTGGAGGATTCGGAGATGGCGGAAAAGGAGTCCGAAAAAGGCAGTATACAGGCATTCATTGAATCGGAGTGGATGATGTGGTGTGTGGTGGCACTCTTTGTCCTGGTCGCCTTGTACATTGTGATAGAGATGCTCAGACGCCGGAGAAGGGACGATCTGGAAGAGGGGGATTACGACGAAGAGGATTTCCTGGAGGAGGAAGAATAAAATACGCCATGAAACGTTTGACCTGGTATTTAGGCATGCTCGGTTTCCTGGCGGTATCGGCCGGGGCCACAGATATTCCATACGTCATCAAGGTTACCCCCGCGCTCGTCTATCTGGACGTTGGAAAGGGGAGGGGGGTCGAGATGGGGGATATGTACCTGATTTTGCGTCCGCGCGCAGAAAATGAGCCCTATGTGCGGGTAGGAGAAGTAGAAATAATCCGGGTATTCGATGCATTTAGCATCGCCGAAATTATTTCCGTAGCAGAGGACGAGGAAATAGAGATACTGCAACAGGCCATTTTCAGGAGAGACTGGGAGGCGATGTCGGAAGCTGCAGCAGCAGAGAAAGTCGCGGCGGACGCTCCCGGCGAAAGATTCATCTATTTCCTCGGGGGAGGAGAATTGGGCAAGGGGGTTGATCTATGGAGAAATGATGCCAATGAAATCGTCGGTTTTGAGCGCATAAGCGAGTTGGGGCTGGGTATTCGGTTAGGTAACTTTTTAGGAGAGAAATGGCGTTTGAATCTGACCTACCGGGTTTCGGGGAAGACGCTGGGCGCTGGTGATGTCAGTCAGTTTTCGATGGAGTTAGATATGCACTATCTCTTCAGGGAACGCGGCAAATCGGGGCCCTATTTAGGCCTGGGTTTGGGAGGGCACCGACTTGGTTGGGATGCGGTGAGACCTCAGGGGGGGGCATCTAGCAAGTTGGGAGTTAATTTTTTGGGGGGAGTGGAAATTTCCCTGGGACGAGGGCACTGGAGCATGATACTCGAAGGGGGGTATCAGTGGGTGGATGAGTGGGGTACCGGGCGGATTGACGCCAGTAGTATGAGGAGCTACCTGGGGTTGGGGCGAAATTTTTAAATGATTTCTAGCTCTTCCGTGCTATCGGGGGTAGCCGCTACTTAGTCACCAGTTGGCTATTTATCGCTGAACTCTTATGCGTCGCAGCTGTTTCTCCGATTTTCGTACGGTTTTTTAGTCGATTTTTCAATATAGCTGCAGCTAGCGCACTCCCGCAAAAACTTTCGCCAAAATCTCTTCCCGCCGATTGCATATCTCGCCCTGCGTTCAGCCGTCATTTTTTTCTTGGTCTCGATGCTTGGGATGGAAAATTTTGCACACCCAGATGCTGATCTCGTAGAGCACTAGAAGGGGCAGGGCCATCATTATCTGGGAGATTGGATCTGGTGGAGTGAAGATGGCGGCGAGGACAAAAATGGCGATGAGGGCATAGCGCCGTATGCGGCGCAGATAGGCTGGAGTCAGCAGGCCTATGCGGGAGAGAAAAAGCGTTACGACCGGCATTTCGAAAACTATGCCGAAGCCCAGGATGAGGCGGATTACAAAACTGATATATTCGCCGATGGCCCACTGCGAGGTCATATTTTCGGGTTCGAGGGCGAGGAAGAAACGCAGGCCCAGGGGCAGGACGATCGCATAGGCAATCAAAGCACCAATGGTAAAACACACTACACTCAGGGCAACGATCGGTAGCATCAGGCGCTTTTCCCGTGCCAGCAGGCCCGGGGCCACGAATTGCCAAAACTGATAAAAAACCAGGGGTAGAGCCAGGATCAGGCCACCGATCAGGGCGATCTGCAGGTTGATAAAGAAATAGGTCATGGGTTTGAGAGCCTGGAGCTGACGTCTGGTGGGAAAAGAGCTCTCTGGAGTTGGGCCGGTCTCTACGGATTGTCCGGTCCATTTGCCCAATAGCTGCTGAGCCGCCAGCACAAAACTTGAGGAATGTGCGGACTCCAGGCTCTGGACCGCGTCTTCGTAGGGAGTGGTAAGTATTTTCAACAACTCCTCGGAAAAAGCGAAACAGACCACGGCGCCGACCAAAACCGCAGCTAGAGCTTTGAGCAGGCGCCAGCGCAGTTCCTCGAGGTGATCCAGGAAAGCCATTTGCTCTCCTTCCTTTTCCGGTGTCTGTTGCCGTGCACTTTCAGGCTTTTCGGGAAGCTGGTCATCCCGGTGGGGCGGCGGCATAATCTGCGGGTGGGCACCTGAATCTGCGTTTTCGGGTGGAGGCTGTGAGGATTCGTCGGTCATGGTTTTCGGATTCTTTGCTTTCTGGATAGTAAGAAGCCCAAACCGGTCAGGGTCAGCGCGCCCAGCAGGGTCAGCTGTGCAAAGATGTCGCCATGGCGGGTGTAGAAGGTGTGATCTTGACCAATTGGCAGTTCGTGGACCCGCATGGCCGCTGTAAAAATATCGGTGGCTTGAAAGGTGCGGCCAAAAGGATCTATAAATAAGGAAATTCCGCTGGTGGCGCAACGGGCCATAGCCAGGCGATTTTCAATGGCACGCAGGATGGAGAGCTGGGCATGTTGATAGGGACCGGCAGTTTGGCCAAACCAGGAGTCGTTGGTGATGTTGACCAGCAGTTGTGCGCCGGCGTCGACACTTTTTCGCACCAGGTCGGGAAAGACGGATTCAAAGCAGATCAAGGTGGCAAAACGCGCCTGTGGGTGGGCAAAGATGGTACGTCTGGTGCCGGGTGCGAATTCCGCCGGCCCCAGGTCGCCGGTGAGGACTTTCCAATCGATGTTCCGCACCAGGGGGATGCTGTCTCGGAAGGGCGTGCGCTCGCCAAATGGAACCAGGTGCATTTTGGCGTAGGATTGCAGTTCGGGCTCGTGGGGCCGGAAGAAGAAGGCGGCATTGTAGGGCTCCCCCCGGATGTGATCGTAGTCGGAAGCGCCGGTTAGCAAAGGTATCTGGAGCTCTGTCACCAGCTTTTCGACCTGGTTTCTGCAATTGGGACGCAGGCGCAGATAACAGGGCAGGGCGGTCTCGGGCCAGACCAGCAGGGCCGGCATCTGTTCGGCGGCCTGGCGCGAGAGTTTTTCAAGCACCGCAAAACTGCGTTCCAGACCGCCGCTACCCCATTTTTCATGGCGGCTCAGGTTTGGTTGGATTAGCCCCACGCGGATGGTTG
>CAXFTV010000549.1:0-4674 GCA_964005845.1 uncultured bacterium | reverse complement strand
GGACTTATGGCAGGCATCTTCTATTCGTTTTCTGTCATTGTTATGCGCGGGTTGGCGGAGTTGCCTGTACCTGAAGCCATCAGAGCAATGCAGGCGATTAATATTGTGGTGATTAACCGCTGGTTTTTTTCGGTATTTATGGGAACCTCGGGGTTATCGCTGGGGCTGCTGCTGGTATTTACACTAGATTTCCGTAGCTGGACTTCGGCGACTGTCATTGTTGGATCATTGACCTATATTGTTGGCTGTTTTTGGGTTACTGGAACGAGAAACGTGCCGCGCAACGAAAAACTGGCAAAAATTTCCGCCGATGACAAAGCCTCCGAAGGCCTTTGGGCGAGCTATCTGGAAGAGTGGACGCTCTACAACCATATTCGCACCGGGGCATCGTTTGGGGCGATGTTGTGCTATTTAATTGCTGCTGCGGCAATGCTTTCTGCTTAGATGCATTCCTTTCCTGTTTTCATTTTTATTCCGCGCCACCCGGGCAGCGGTCGTGAAGCGCGTGCAGGGGAGCATTGCGGCGCAATGGAGGACCACTGGTACCATTGCCCAGTCGGGACTGAGGTAGCAAAACCCGTTACTCCCCTCAAGCCCCACCGCAGACCTCGTCGAGGGCAGAGAGCAAATCAAGTTCTTTGAAGGTCAATCCGGTCGTCTCATCTCGCACTGCAACCCCAGTCAACTTGAAGATGGCCAGCATGGCGTCGGGCATAGTCGCACCATGCCGCTGCCAACAATAACCGGTTAATTCGATCGCTTCCCGCAGCACCTGGGCACTGGCTGCAGCATAGGCATTGGACGAAGAAGTCGCAGCCGCACAAACCAATAGATCGATATTATGAGCACGGTCTAAGTGCACGGCATGTCGACCCGGTTGGGTCGCTCCGATTGCCATGCAGTGTTCTTGGCATGCTGGCCAGGAAATGCCCCGTGTGTGGTGATTATTCCCCGATGGGGCACCTACCCAGATATTCATTTCCCGTAGCACTGCCAAATCAGCATCAATTGCCGTTGGTGTAGGCTCTCGATGTTCAACGTCATCTAATGCCGACAAATTGACTGCGGTTATATTGAGACGTCGAGCATTGCGCTGCACCCAACGAAGTCCGGCGGCAATGGTCTGTGACTCGTCCTGCCGCAGATGAACAACAGTAATGCAGCGCACATGGGCCACGCGATTTCGATAGGCCAATCCCCGCCTTCCCTCAAGGTTTAGAGAAGAAGGGTAGCCGACGTTGGTGCCGTGGTATCCTGGACCTACCGGGGCACAGTCCTCGTTGCCGTCGATGCTGTTCCAGCTAGCTGCGACTTTTCCCGGGACCAGCCAGGCCGGATCAGATAGATCGCAACCATCGTCGAGGATTGCCAGACACTGGCCTTCACCCCAGGTTAGTATCCGATCGTATTTATGCCATGCTTCGGCCACGCGGATCTGGGCGAAGCTCTCCACATTGTAGGCAGCGGCACAATCGGCTAGAGATGGAGACATCGGGTCGATTCCCACTCTTCGACTCATACTAAAACCTAGATCTTTAGAAGCTGGTTTCTAGCCTGTGAGATAAGAATTTTTCTGCGTTGCCGATCGAGGCAAATATTGATATGGATTAGCCAACACAGCTTAGGATATCGAGAGCATTTTCGACCATAGCCTCGTATTGGTCGAATTGGGCCAAACTCATCCGTACATTGGACGACCGTCCGTCATTCCTGGGATTATGCCAGGTAACCACGATCCCCGCCAAGCCGCGCCGCTCGGCAAAAGCCGCGTATTCCCCGGGTTCCCCTCGAGCGTGCTTGCCAAACGGCCTATGCATGTGCATCTCATAAAGCATATTCAATGGCCATGGCCTTTTAAAAGTTCGCACTCCCCCCCAAATTTCGGCTATAATTAAGGTTTCTCTCTGGTTTTTTCCAAAGCCGCGCGCGCCTTTTTCTGAGCCCGTCGCCAGGCCTCGGTAATCTGACCGCCATCAGAGTGGCTTACGACGTCGTGGATGGTGGCCCGGGGCCGATAAGGCAGATAGAGCCCAGTATGCCAAGCCAGGTTGCGATAAATCATAAAATCTCCGGCGTTGAGGTGCACCTGTACTGCACCGGGCATTTCACGGCAGTGTTCAATATAAAAAATCTCGGCTTCAACGCTGGAAAGCTCCTGGGGCGGTTTGCGCATGCGAGGATCGTCAGTACTCTGCTGCTCGTCGGGCAAATCGAAAGAGCGCAGATGACTTCCCGGTACATACCAGGTGCACGAATCGGCATAGAGCGCGCAATTTACCTGATTGAAAACCCGAAGATCGTTCCAAAACTGGTCGAGGGCGTCACGCACCTCGTCAGTACGCGCCGCGATAGGTACTTCGACAACTCCATCGCGGTGCCAGCCACAATGCCAGGGATGATCAAGCGGTTCGACTAGTAAACCCATGATATGGACGTGACCGTGGGTGTAACCAGGCCCCAAAAGCTCTTCTATGGCTATTTTTAACGCGGGCAGTTCGACGTAGTCGCGGAAGGGACGCAGGTCAATTTTTTCACCGAATTTTTCGAGCGGCTGAATACGCTGCGCCTGAGGACCATTTAATTCATGAGCGAGGTCCCGAGCAATATCCGCCTGACGTCGAAGATCACTGAGCAGCGTTGCGGGAATGATATTGCGGAAGATATGATAACCGCGGGTCAGGTATTCATTCAACATAACTGGGACAATTCTATTTTTGGCACCGAACCCGAATCAGATCCATTTAACCGGCACTTGCCTTCCTCTTTTAGAACTCTCTACTGCACCAAAAACCATCGCCAGACTCTTGATATTATCGGTGCAAATGGTCTCCGGTATACCTCCGCTTCTCACACAGTGCAAAAACTCGTCAATCAACCCGGCGTGCCCCCCAACTCGATCTTTCTTCGCCAGTGCCGGCACCTTGATTTCTCGCATCTGCGATATGAGATCTCCCCCCTTTTTAACCGCCTCAGCACTAATGCCTTCTCCACCGTCCCAGGTCGCCGTTCCTTTGGTGCCGACAATCCTCCAATCGCTCTCCCAGCTCGTATTTAAGCCTTCCGCACACCAACTCCCACGGTAGGTAAAAACGATCCCATTGGTCATCTCGAAAATACAGATCGCTGAAGCATCCTGGTCGTACCAGGAACCGCGGGGGTTCCATTCGCGACAATAGACCGAAACCGGGTCTGCACCGGTCAGTAGGCGTGCCTGGTCGAAAGTGTGAATCGCCATATCCAGGAGCAGCACGTGTTCCATGTGATCACGGAAACCGCCGAAATGAGCCCCGATATAGAAATCGCAATTGACCGTAGTTATTTCCCCGATCGCTCCCCGTTTCAAAAGCCGACGCAGACGCCGAATAGCCGAGTTATAGCGGCGGTTCTGAATCACTGCATAAATCTTGCCAGCCTTATCAGCCGCACCGACGGCCCGGCGCGCCTTATTCATCGAGTCGGCCAGCGGTTTTTCCCCGAGCACATGGCAGCCATGACGCAACGCAGTACAGGCCACCTCGGTATGAGCCTCGGGCACGGTGATATCGAAAACCACATCCGGCTCCACTTCTTTGAGCACCTGCTTCAAGTCTGTACCCAGAACCGGGTTGGCCAACTCAAATTCCTCGGCACGCTGCTCTGCGGTCGGCTCATGTATATCCACAAGCCCCACGATTTCCACATCATCTCGTTGACGACAGGCGCTTAGCCATGCATGGCTCATCCCTCCACAACCCACCAGTACTGCCCTGGTAGTACGAGGCATATCAGACCCTCTTTAAATTTTCGCGGCCCCTAAATTATTCAAACCAATCTGCTTCAATTCGAATTTATCTTTGTAACACTGATCTGAAATATGGCCCCTCTCTGCGCTTGGAGCAATCCCAAACCAACTTGATAAACGCAACGAATATAACCAACCCCAATAAAACATCTCGTCAACACTGAATTCCTTTTACCGGAAACAGTTATTTATCTTTCTCCATCGGGCTCTAACCTTGCTCAGCTTGGATAGGACTGAGGTTGTTTTTAGATTTTCCACCCAATATCAATTAACAATCTCAAGCAGTGCGGTATTTCCTCTCACAAGGAATAATACGCACTCCCATAAAATAGATGAGGCATTATGAAACTTCAGGACAAGGTAGCATTAATCACCGGCGGGAGTGCGGGCATCGGCGAGGCCATCGCCTTGCGCTTCGCTTCAGAGGGGGCAAAAATTGCCGTGGTCGCCAGCACCGATATAGCCAAGGCCGAAAAAGTAGTCGACACAATCGCCGCAGCTGGCGGCATCGCCCAACCGTTCGTAGCAAATGTCTCGGAGGTATCTGAGATCGAAACCCTGGTTGAAGCTGTAGCCATCGCCTTCGGTGGAATACATATCCTGGTTAACTCAGCCGGTATCGTGGGCGGAACTCCCGCCGGGGCCACTAGCGAATCGCAGTACGATCGAATCATGGACACCAATTTGAAAGGCACGTTTTTTTGCGCGAATGCGGTAGTCCCCCTTATGAAAGCCCAGGGTTCAGGTCATATCGTAAATATTTCGGGCATCGGGGCATTCAAAGGCTCCAGCGGCAGCGCTGCCTACAGCGCGTCAAAAGCGGGGGTTATTTCAATCACAGAATCCCTGGCCAATGAATTGGCCCCAGATGGAATTCACGTCAACGCGATCGC
>CAXFTV010000548.1:0-5883 GCA_964005845.1 uncultured bacterium | reverse complement strand
CCACTGGCTCAGATCCTGGCTAGCCTGGCGCATTTGCTCCAGGGCGCGCAGGCCATGTCTCAGGGCGGCCCGGCTATCTCTATAGTGCACCAGCAGCCCGAAGGCCAGCATGGTTTCCCGATAGGAATGTATGTACCAGGTGCGGGCATCTTCCGGGTCGATATCCTGAAGAAAAATACCACTGGGATTGTCGGCCAGGCGCCAGGTATTTTCCAGCATGGCCTGCTCAATCACCCCCGGGATGGCGAAATTGCTGGCTTCCTCCAGTCGCAGCATGGCATTCCACCAGCGCCCCACATTGTGGCCATCGCAATGCGGCCGAAACTGGTACTCGGCGGTGCGATCCGGCCACACTACCATGTGCCAGTAGGGTAGATAATTTTCCTCTGGACAGAGACACTGCAGGAGATTCTCCCCGGCCAACTCCAGGCACTTTAGGATATTCATCAATAATTTTCTCCTAGAAGAAGTCTTAAAATTCGCGCTGCGGCCGCGCCAAGCCCAGATTGGAGTTTTGAGACCGCTTCTTACTACAAAGTTTACAACCCCGTCTGGGCAGATTCACAGCCCGAAGAAAATCGGCCAACCGGCCTCCCGGCAATATTTTCAAAACTCTTTCCCGCCATCAATCCCTAGCCCGCATCCACTCTGCTGGCGATATTTGAGCGGCGAAATACCTTCTAACTTGCGAAATGTTTCGGCCAGCCGGCGGGAATTTTTAAAACCACACTGCTCGGCAACCAAGTACAGCGGCTGGTCCGTGGATTCGAGTAAACTTTTGGCCTTTTCAATGCGATAGTGGTTCAAGCGCTGGGTGAATGTAGTGCCCATATGCCTATGGAACAACCGGGTTGCGTAGCCGCGGGAAATTTTGAAATGGCGACAAAGCTCCCCCAGGCGCAGGGGATACTGGGTGGCACGTTCTTGCAGAAACACATTCAAACGGTGCGCCAGGTAGTGCGGGGCAGGTCGTTTCTTCTCGAGCAATCGGCAGGCAAGCTCGACCAGATCGGTGGCTGGAACGGGCTTTTCCAGGCAATCCCGGGCACCCAGTTGCAAAGCCAATATTATGCTTCTAAGATTTGTCCTCCGGGTCAATATCACCACCTCGGTCTGGATCCCTTTTTCCTTCAAAGCCCGGAGCACCTGCAGACCATTCAGTTGCCCCATGGCCATTTCCATAAAGGCCAGGTCAAAGGGAACTCGGCAAAGCCTTTTGAGGGCCTCGCATCCGTTTTCGGCGACTTCTATCCTTCCCAGTCGCGCATTGCCGAGGACACTTTGCAGATAAATCCGCACCTCTGGGTCTCCATCTGCAATAAGAATTTGCGCCATTTCAAAATCCTCCCTGTGAGATTAAAGCAGTTTATCCCCCCGGTCGGGGTCCCAAACTATCTCACCCTTATTGCACATCCTGTACCAGGCAAAAAAAACGCCCTGAATATTAACTTCAAGGCGTTGAAAATAAAAAGATTGAAGCGGGATTTATTTTTATGGAATTTGTCCAATACTAAACGACCAAAATCGTCCTATATTAAACGACTTTAGTCAAAAAAACACTGAACTCCTTGAATTTAAAACACTTGGGTATTTTCGTGCAGATATACGAAAAATCGTCTCAAGGACGGATTTTCTCCCCTCTTTTTTCTAGGTCTTAACTCTTCCCTTTTTTCGGGGTTTTCGCAGATTGAATTTGCGCATGCGCGAGCGCAAATTCTCGGGGTGAATTCCCAGCAATTTAGCCGCGCCTCGTTCCCCATAAACTACCCCGTCGGTGGCTTTAAGGGCTTCCAGGATACCCTGCTTTTCCCTTTCCTCCAGCCCCCCGGCAAAGCTGCCATCCAGTGGCAATCCCGGCCCCTTATCCGCTTGTGCACCCGACAGACGCAGATCGTCGAGTTGAATTTCATTGTCTCTGCATAGCAGAACGAGGCGCTGGAGCAAATGCTCTAACTCGCGGATATTACCCGGCCAGGCGCAATGCTGGAAATATTTAATGAGGCCCGGATCTAAATGCGGTACGGGACGTTCGTAGTGAAGGGCAAATTTTTCAGCAAAATATTTTGCCAGGAAAGGGATGTCCTCACGGCGTTGTCGCAGCGGCGGTAAAGTTATCGCGTAACCATTGAGCCGGTAATAAAGATCGTCCCTGAAGGTCCTTTCCTGGATAGCTTCCAACAAGTCGCAATTCGTCGCGGCCAGCACCCGCACATTAACTGGAATGGATTTTCCTCCTCCCACCCGGTTCAACCTGCCATCATCCAGGATGTGAAGCAGTACTTGCTGCGATCTAAGGGGCAAATTGCCGATCTCGTCGAGAAAGAGGGTACCCTGATCGGCCATTTCAAAATGCCCTATCTTGCGACTCAGGGCACCAGTAAAAGCCCCCTTCTCATGCCCGAACAAATCGCTCTCGACCAGCCCCTCGGGAATCGCGCCGCAATTCAAAGAAATGAATGGTTGCTCCCGCCTTGAACTCATGTCGTGGATAGCCCGTGCGATTACTCCTTTACCGGTACCCGTCTCTCCTAAAATCAGGATGCTCACATCGGTGTCTGCAACTAAAGAAATTTCATCCAGCGTTTTTCTCAGGGCGGGACTCTTGCTGCGCAAAGGTTGTGCGGCGCGAATGGGCCCCCTTGCGGGCGTCCGGATTCTTTCTTTTGGCGCATCTGAACTTATTTCTATTTCCAGTCCTGCCGGATCTGAAACCAGTCCGTCCCGATCCATTGCGCGCACCGCAAAACGATATTTCCCAGGAGCCAAATCTCTGTATACTACTTCTGCACAGGATGAAAATGGAGCCCATATGTCCCTTCTCTTCGCCCCGGTGAGACGATAACTGTAACACATTTGCCGGTAGCCCGAGCGGAATCCTATTCCCTGGTAGACAATCCGTATGGCCGCAGTCCTTGCCGGGCACTTGATCCTCTCCGGCTCCCAGTAGGTTTCTCCCGCCTCTACCTGTCTGATAACGACGCCAGGCGGTGTCGCGCCGCGCTGGTAGAGGGCCAGGCCCGCGCGGGTGCCAAACCACACATCTCCCTTGCCATCACATAGAATAGCTTCGATCTTGTTTTCGAGTGCTGTATTTCCCAGGTGCAATACTTTAAATACCTCGCCATCGTAGTATACGGCTCCACCGCCACTGGTGCCGATCCACAGGTTTCCTTTATGGTCTACCGCCAGTGCGGACACGGCGTTTTCGGAAAGACCATCCTTCATGGTATAATGATTGACTTCACCACACTTGTGATCATATGAAAAAAGACCCGTTGCCGCACCTATCCAGAGCAACCCATCCGGCGTCTCGCAGATAGCACTGATATAGCGGATTTGTGCGATTTTCTTATCTGCAGGGACCTGAAATCGGGTGCCGTCGTAGCGGCATAGAGCGGTGCTGGATCCACTGGGTACCATCCAGAATACTTTGTCCCTTCCCTCTACCAGGGTAAAAATACTATCAAATAAATCGTCCTCTATGGTAATAAAGCGCTTGTCTCCCAAGACCAGGAATGTTCCATTGTGTGCACAAACCCATATTCTATTTTGGCTGTCTTCATATAAACTAAAAATTTCATTTTCGCTTAGGGGAATTTGCATTACCTCCAGTTCATCGCCGTCCCATCTGAAAACTTCCCCTTTATCATTCCCGCCCCAGACTCGCCCGACGCGATCGATAACCAGGGCCAGAATCGAACTATTTGAAAATTTTGAATCGACCTGCACCGGAACAAGTCCTCCTCTATCCCACCGCGCCATCCCCCCCATCGTCCCGATCCAGATTCGTCCTTTCCTATCCGCCGCCAGATTCCGCACTTCTCGATCGGGCAAACCATCCTCTTCGCTAAAACGCTGCACGCTGGCAGGATCGCAGAAAATCAATCCCCCACCCCACAACCCAACCCAGATATTGCCCTCCCTATCTTCATAAGTCAGCCGCGTATCGGAGAAATTTATATCCTCCAAAGTGGTGCCGAAACGGCGCCAGGAAATGCCGTCGTACACAACTACTCCTCGATGTACCGCCCAAACCCAATTGCGTTTATCAATGCGGACGTGGCGCACCCCGCTGTGCACGGCTTTTGAACCCACTTCATCGCCAACCTTTACCAGCTCGATTTCTTGTTCCCGCGGAGAATAGTGCCACAAATCGATGTCGGCCCCGATGTAACGCGCGGCTATCCAAATTCCCCCCGCTTTATCTTCGGCAAATTTCCAGGCCCATGGAATTTTAGTGCCATTGAGGTTTTCGATATCCAGTCTGCATCCCTCTATACTGACGACGCCTCTATCCATAGTTGCAAGCCACACCGTCCCACAGCGATCTTCTACAATATCGTATACATAACCCAATGGTTGGCCATCTATATCGGTATAGCTTTCCAGGCAACGGCCATTCTCGATCCTGCCAATTCCCTTCTCGCTCAGGACCCAGATGGATCCATCCCGTTCGAGTTGCAGGCCCAGGATATCGTTGGAGGGCAGACCGTCCTCGATTGTATAAATCCGAAATGAAGTGCCATCGTATTCAGCTACCCCACCACCCAGGGTGCCAAACCAGAGATTGCCGTCATCGGTCTCGACAATCGACATCACACTGGGATGTGGCAGGCCGTCTTCTACCGTCAGGTTGTCGTAGTGCACCCCGTCAAAACGGCTCACCCCGCCATCGGCGGTAGCGACCCAGATAAAACCCCGCCGATCCTGGTGGATATCCTCTACATGCATCCCGGCCAAGCCATCGAAAACGGTATAGTGTTTCCACAAGGCGTAATCAAAGGAGAAAAATTCAGAGCTCTCTGCATCGCTTTTTATATCTTCAGTACGCAGCGCCCTTTTGTGGTGTACACCCGTACTCATATTCCCTCCTGGATTGCGATCTATAGTCCCCAGGGCCTCCGGTATTTCTCCTCCCCTTCCAATTGTATCATCTGGTCGTAGACTTCCTGCAGTGGTTCCAGTGCCTGTAAACCGTCCGCAGCGCTGCAACTCGGTTGCCGATTCTCGCGAATCGCGGCCATGAACTCCCGATCCTGGCTCAATACCGCATCAGTTAGCTGGTCCCCCTGGCTCTCGAAGACGACTTCACCGGCAAAAATCACCTTATTGCCCCTGAGTTCCAAAGTTCCTTTTTCGCCCAGATAGAGCTGGCCACTGGCACCCTGGAGCGCATTGTAGGACAAACTTATGGTGGCAATTGTCCCCTTTGCATAACGCAATAGCATGCTCACGTCCAGTGAGGTGCCGATGGCGGGATGGAGAGGGGACAGCTCTCCCCTGACCCGCTCTACCTCAGCATCCAGGGTCCACAGCGAAAAGTCCACCAGGTGGCAACCGTGGTGGAAGAGGACATCGTCCACCCAGCTGCGCTGGTAGCCGGTCCAACCGACATTTTTGTGCCGTAGCGAGAACGAGTAAGCGTGGTGCTGGTGGACCTGCCCCAACTGCCCCGAGCCGATAAAATCCCGGACAAACAACCCGCCCGCTTCAAACCGGCGCGAGTGAGCCACCATGAGCCGCCGCTCCTGCCGACGCGCCAGCTCCTCTAACTCGCGAGCCCCCCGGGCGGACATGGCCAGGGGTATCTCCACCAGCACGTCTTTGCCGGCCCGCAGCGCAGCTGCGGTCATTTCGTAGTGCAACTCGCTGGGCGAAGTGATTATAATCGCGTCGATCTCGCTGGCGCTGAGCGCCTCCTCGTAGCAACTGGAAGCATTTAAAAAGCCATGCTCCTCTTTGAAGCTTATCGTCGGTTCGGGCCGCCGGCCCACCACCGTATGCAGGACGACCCCCTTGATTTTCTTGAGTGCCTCGACGTGGTAAAGGGCTATACCGCCATAACCGACGACGCAGCAATTCAGTACACCCATTGGGTTTCCT
>CAXFTV010000547.1:0-5203 GCA_964005845.1 uncultured bacterium | reverse complement strand
TTATGCCTCTGATGATTTCCAAGCTCTAGGCGATGAATTTGTGCACTTCAAGGAGTGGTGGGACAAAGACCTGCCCCTTAACGATGATTTCCCCGGAAGACCCGGTATCGCCCTTAGTGAAGCGGAAGCCCTCTTTTTTGCCAGGTTTTATTTTGAGCGCAACTTCGAAACTTTGCGCCAGGCCAACCAGGAGGACGAGTTGCGGCTGCAATACCTGCTGGCCGAAATTGGCTTTCGCCTCTACGAATTGACCAGTAGCCGGGAAGACTATACCAAAGCATCTGCTTTTTTCAGCAGCACCATGCAGCGAAGTCTGGATGTAATAAACGATAAAACTGTTGTTGGCGGCATGGTGAATAGAGCTCGAGAAATGCTGGAGGTCTGCGGCGAGCGAGGCCGCCAGCTAAGAGCCTTGCGAGATAGCAAAGATGGCGAATCCAAGGCAGGTAAGAAAGTTAAAAAGTCGAAGGCAAAGAAAACACTCAAAAGAGGTGAAAAAAAGGTTGCTGAAAAGGCCGACGAAAGGGCTGCGGGCGATTCACCGCCAAAAAAGAAAAAAAAGAAAAAGAAAAAGGCAGATCTCGTAGCTGAATCTGCAAGTCGGGCAGAAATGCCGCAAGCAGATCTCGATGGTATAATGCGCAAGACCGCTCTCCTGGAGGAGGAACTCGAGGTGCTCAAAGAGCGCCACAAAACAGTTGAAGAAGATAACCTGAAATGGCGTCAATTGGCTGGACGCGATGCTCTTACTGGACTTGGCAACAAGATAATGTTATTTAATGTCGTATTGCCCAAAATCTTAAAAAAGCTGGAACCGGGGCGTTCTTTTTCCTGTATCGCCATAGGATTGGATCAACTCGGACAAGTCAATTTAAAGTTTGGCTGGAAGACCGGCGATCAAATGTTGCTGGAGACAGTAAAAAACTTGCGCCGTCTCACAAAGGAAGGCGAGGAACTCTACCGCTTAGATGGGGCAATTTTTGGCTTTTTATGTCCCGGCAGTGGTGATGAGAAAGGAGTTCGGGCAACGGAGTTGAGACGTCATCTGGCGCAAACAAATGTCAAGGTTGCCAATAACCATCTGCCTCTCATTTCAAGTGTTGGGGTGGTGAGTGTAGAGCGCAGAGGGAGTGCATCTGCTTCAGAAGCGGCAGCTGCCATATCCAAAGCGCTTTTCCAAATCCTTTTCAAGGCCAAAGATCAAGGTGGAAATACAGTCGAAATTCACAGTAGTAAGCATTTTTAGGGATGGTAAATAAAAAGTTATTATCTTCTGTCCGCTTTCCCTTTGGGGAAATCGCCCGCGATACTGCCAAATCTGCATACCGGCATGAATGTACGGATGCAGCCGGTGCAATGGCTTTCGAAATGGTGTTTGCCATCTTCCCCTGTCTCCTGGTACTAACGGCTTTGATGGTTATCACGGGTACTCCACCCGAAGCCTTCAACCAGCTTATCGTCGAACTGGGCATCATAATCCCACCGCCCCTGCTCGCTATTGTAGAAGAAAACATAGAGCATCTTTGGAGGTCCTACCAAAGTCTTTTCTTTTTTGGTATTTTAGGTGTGCTGGGGCCTGCTTCGGCGAGCATGTCAACGACGATGAGCGCGCTGAATAGGGCCTATAATGTAATGGAGAAGCGATCCTTTTTGAAGCGCCGTTCGCTGTCGTTGATACTCGTTATAAGCATGGGTTTATCCCTGGTTGCCCTGTTTAACCTATTTATTTTTGGAGAGCAGGTTGTGGTCTGGATGGATGCAAACTGGGCTTTTTTAGATATTGTGCCCTCCCTGGGAAATATCTTACATAGTTTGGCTGGATTTGGAGGTACATTATTCGTTGTTGCCAGCATATACCGCCTGGCGCCAAATATCAGACAGCGGTGGAGAGATGTGCTTCCGGGCAGTTTTCTATTTTTATTGCTATGGTCATTTATCGCCGGTGGATTCAGGTATTTTATTCAAAGTTTTAGCTACTACAACGTCATTTACGGAGTTTTAGGGGGTGTGATTATTCTCTTGCTTTGCGCCTATCTACTGGCCCTGATTCTGTTGCTGGGTGGTGAGTTAAACGGGGTCATTTTACAGCACCGGCAGCGGGAAAATAATGCTGGTGCTGGTGCTGACTAAGGTGCCTTTACCAAGGCCATCCAAGCCTGTGGCCAGGCAGAAGTATCCCTTGCCGTCCTTTTACGCGAGGGGAAATTTTAGAGCGGTTTCTCCAGCGCCGACGGGCACTGGCTTGGGGTTAATTACTTGACGAGTGCTGACGCGATTATTAGGTTGGGAACACGAGGGTGAAATTCATTCCAAAAATGGAGGCAAAAGCCATGAAAAAGCTAGGAATTATGTTGCTGGTCTGCTGGATGTGGGGTTGTGCTGAAAAGCCCGATGAACTCACGCCCTATATTCAGAAGGTTAAACCCCTCGAACAAAAATACCAGGAAAAATTGGCGCAATATGGAAAATACCTGCATACCGAAGGGATGACCAGTATGGCCAAGGATATTGGCCAGGTCATAGAAGATTATCAAAAAGACCTCGAAGCAGTTGGGATTCCCGAGGATAAGTACTTAAAAGCGGCACACAATAATCTCATGCGAGCGCTTAAGACGGCAACGAAGAAGTTGGTCGAACCCGATTTTCCTACCTTTGTCCCAAGTGCACAGAAGCAGGTTAAATTTATCGAAAAAGCGGTTAAGAAAAATTATAATCAACATCTCAGGAAACAGTGGGAGAACGCCGGCAAGACAGAACCCTTTCCACTCCAGTGGCCGGGAGAAGAATAAGGAAATCGATCGTGCTTAATATCCTGTTATTAATCCTTATAGCAATATTGTTATACCGCGTGTACAGATCTTTTCACAGGGTTGATAAAACTAGAGCACAGACGCGTTTTTCGGATCGAGCCGGGGGCGATAAAAAACAAAAAGACACCGAAGGCAAAGAAGCCGTGGATGCCGAGTTTAAAGTTATCGAAGAAAAGTAGGCGGGAGATTTCAGGGTGAGTAAAGGGAAGCGCAGGGGTGGATTTACAGCGGGTGATTTGCGGGCAGAGATAAAAGGGGGTAAGCGGGTACCTTTTTACCTTTTGCACGGTGATGAGGATTTCGAGCGCGAGCGCACCGTTGAATGGCTGCTTGAAACCCTGGCCCCCCCCGCCGCTGGCGACTTTAACTCAAATGTATTTCACGGGGATAATTTGGCAGTAGAGGATTTTCTCAAGGTGTACCAGGCTTATCCCATGATGTCTACGCATCGCCTCGTTATACTAAAGAATTGCGAAAAGCTATCACTCGGTAATTGTAGGGATTTGGAAATAATATGCAATGATCCAGCAGAAACCACCCTGCTCATCGCCAGCGGTGGCAAAGTCGACATGCGGCGTAAATTTTTTAGCGCCTTGGCAAAAAAGGGGCATGCCATACAATTTCGCGTCCCCTACGAAAACAAGTTGCCGCTATGGATCCAAAATTACGTTCGCAGTGCGGGGTTGCAGATTGAACCCGAAGCTGTAGATTTGCTGCGGCTCTACATCGGAACCAATTTGCGCGAACTGGCCAGTGAAATTGACAAACTTGCCACCTTTTTGGGGGCTAACAGGCGAATTACACGAGAGGCCGTCGAGCAGGCCGTCGGCTGGTATAGAAATGCTGGCATCTTTGATCTGGCCGATGCCGTTGGCAACCAGAATAAAAAAAAGTCGCTGAGCCTGCTGCATAATTTGCTGGCTCAAGGTGAAGAACCGGGCCGAACCGTTGCCATGTTGACGCGGCATTTACGGCTGTTGCTCAAAGCCCGGGATCTTATGAAAACATCACTCCCCCGTGAACAAATGGCCATCCAATTGGGCGTTGCCCCCTTTTTTCTCAATGGCTATTTAACCCAGGCGCGCAGGCAATCTGCCCGAGATCTTTGGGGTGGTCTGGGCCTATTGCTGGAAGCGGATGAGCGTTTAAAGTCTCAAAGTCGACGGCAGCAACTTACAATAATGGATCTTTTGATCCATCGGCTCTGCACCGGGCGGCCTGAAGTTGGGGTTGACAGGAGGTAAAGCCCTGATTATATTTCTGAAATATATGTGGTAAATTGCTGATTATTTTTCAGTTATAAAAATTTATTTACTTTAAAAGAGGTGGGGCTATGAGTGAGCCAATTGCTTTAACCGATGAGAATTTTGAGCGTGAAGTACTTGAATCGGCAGCGCCGGTTCTGGTAGATTTTTGGGCGGCATGGTGCGGTCCCTGCAAGATGATCGCCCCTATTGTCGAAGAATTATCAAGCGAGTACGAGGGGAAGGCAAAGATATGTAAAGTCGATGTTGATTCCGCCCAAAAAACTGCAAATGATTTCGGCATAAGAAGTATCCCTACCCTGCTAATCTTTAAAGAGGGTAAAGTTGCCGATCAGTTGATTGGGGCGGTGCCCAAACAGCAGATTACTGAGAAATTAGATGCCGTGCTGGCAAATTGATCGAGCTCCGAAAAAACCAGAACCAGGCCTGTGCTAAAACGGCTCTTTTTTCCCGAGGAGTCGTTTTTGCCTTTTGGGTCCCTTAACCCTATTCGTTGCCATGAATATTGATCCTTTGTGGAGTAACCTATTTCGTCGAGATTCCAAAGAAAAGGACGAACTTTTCAATATCCTGAAGGAAGTTCCGATCTTCCAGGATTTGAATCGCAGGGAGCTCAAAAAAATTGAAGAAATTCTCCATCGCCGTACCTATGCTACGGACGAATCTATTGTAAAAGAAGGCGAGCTTGGCGTGGGGATGTATATCATCGTCAGTGGCCAGGTAGAAATTCTTCAGCTGGGTGACGATGGCAACAAGATGAGACTGGCTAGTTTTAGCTCCGGGGATTTCTTTGGCGAGCAGGCTTTGTTGGACGAATCGCCGAGAACGGCATCTGCCCTGGCTTTGGTACCCTGTGAGGCCGTTGGCTTTTTTCGTCCGGATCTCTTGGAATTGATTGAGAGCGATCCACGTCTGGGCTTAAAAATTGTCATGCGCTTGTCCCAGATGATTTCCGTGCGTTTGCGTCATACCAATCGCATGCTAAAAGAAGCCCGGGATAACGCAAAGGCGATCGAACAGGAGAGTTTGGCGACAAAAGGCAAGGAGATGGGCAGTGCCGAATCTGCCGCCGAAGATCCTTCTTCGTGATCGTCCCAATAGCATCTAACGTGAAAATATAAATCTTAG
>CAXFTV010000546.1:0-10032 GCA_964005845.1 uncultured bacterium | reverse complement strand
TCTTTTCGGTATCCCACCAACTCGACCGCATCCCCGAAGTGGACCAGCCCGGCCAATTGCCCGCTGTCCTGCCCATAGGCGCCAACCTTGAAACCCACCTGTACATTCCGCAGAGCGCCCTCCCGGCCCGGCGCCTGCTAATTCTTGTAGACAGCGGTGGCGATTTTGCCCTCAAGCTGAATAATCAAGATACCCAGGAACTTCCGGCTCAGCGACGCGCAGAGCTATTTGCCGAATTTGTCCCCCAGGAAGATCAGGGCAATACCCAGCGCTCGTTCAATAGTGAATGCAGACTTTTCCAGGCTGCACCGTCCTTCCTTTGCAGTGGATCAAATACCCTCAAAATGTTCAATACAGCCCCCCACGATCTGAATATTACGCGGATTAACCTCGGGATCTGGTAACTACTTGTCCTGGCTCATCTTCTCCCTGCTTTTCTCCTTTGGTTTTGGTCAACTCTTCAAATGGTCGCAGCGCTGCGGCTGCAATGCCCCCACCGTAGTATCTACAAATTATCTGGTGCTGGCCGGGATCCTCGCCGTCTACTATCTCATCCGCGGCGAACTCGTAATCACAATGCCGATTCTCAAGGTTGGCGGAATAACCGGGGTTGCTTTTATTATTTCGATGCTGGTGATGACCCGGGCCCTGGAAATAGCCGATGTGGGCGCCGTCCTTACGGCTTTCCGCTTGTCCATCGTAGTGCCGATTTTGACCTCGGTATGGATCTGGGGCGAGACGGTTTCAACGATCCAGCTCATTGGACTCTTCCTGACCTTCGTCTCCTTGGTCCTGATGACCCGAGGCAATAAAGAGGAGACAAAACTCGCAGGACTGGCGGCGCTGGGGCTAGTGGTTGCAATATTCTCCTTGCAGGGTTTCAGCCACGCGACCCTGGGCTGGGTTCACTATGCGGGTCTGGATCCGCAACGCCAGCTCGTACTTCTGGTCATTTCTCTTATTGCCGGAAGCCTGGGCGCTGTTTATATAGCCCTGCGGCGAATCAAACCCCGTTCCCGAGACCTGGCCATGGGGGCCGGTATCGGGCTCTACAATCTGGTGGCTCTTTTTTTGACCCTCACTGCCCTCAGCAAGGTATCGGGCACCCTTTTTTTCTCACTGCAGGGCTGTGCCGTGGTCATGATGGACAATTTTTTCGCGCACTACTACTGGAAGGAAAAACTGAGCCGACAGGCAAAGATCGGCGCCCTGATCGGTGCTCTTGCCATGTTGCTGGTTTTAAAAAAATAAAAGGGGATCAATTATGGAAGGAAAGTTGGCTAATAAAACCGCCCTGGTCACCGGTGGAGGCCGCGGCATCGGCGAAGCTATTTGCAAAACTTTTGCCCGCGAGGGGGCGCGCGTTGCCGTGGCCGACATCGACGTGGACACGGCAAGGGTAACGGCCGAATCCCTGCCGACATCGAGCCTGGCCCTCGAAATAGATGTGTCTTCGAAAAGCCAGGTCCAGGCGGGCGTTGCCCATACCCTGGAGCAATTCGGCCATCTCGACATTCTGGTCAACAATGCCGGTTACGTAGCTTTCTGTACCTTTGAGGACTGCAGCGAAGAGTTGTGGCAGCGCACTATCGATATCAATCTAAAAGGCACTTTTCTTTGTATTCAGGCGGTCGTCGCCCACATGAAAGAACGCGGCACGGGCAATATTATCAGCATGACCTCTCTAGCCGCCAAGGCTGGCGGTCTGGCCGTGGGGCCACCATATGCCGCTGCAAAAGCCGGGATCCTCAGTATGATAATCGGCCTTGCCCGCTCCTGTGCACCGCACAAAGTCCGGGTCAACGCCATTGCCCCGGGCGTCATAGATACCGCCATGACCAGCGGTCCCCAGCACGCCAACCTCGTCGACCAAATCCCCCTGGGAGAAAAGGGCACCCCCGACGACGTCGCCAACTGCGCTCTCTTCCTGGCCTCGGAAGACTCGCGCCACATCACCGGTGAAATCATCGATGTAAACGGTGGTCTGTGGATGGATTAGGTAGCAGAAAGGGCAGATTGGGAGAACCGGTGGGTCCAGCATTCAAATTTAGTCCCCGGTGGGAAGAAGCTACACCTGCCCCAGGTCTATCTCATGTATCGCGTCCCAACTGGTGCAGTGCCCCCATGACCTGTGCAGGCAGTTCCCCCGCCCTGGCACGCCCTGCATTATCCCGGGCGTGCGCCGCAGTGCTGGTGCCGACGATGGCACTGTCGACCACCTCGTGAGACAGGGTAAAGCGCAGGGATAGTTCCAGTGGATCATCCAAGAGGCCTTCTTCTGTCAGCAGGGACCGCACCGGATCCCAATACGCACCATCGCGAAAATGGGCAGATTTGCTGTCGATCAACTGGGCATTGGCGATGGGACGCTTGACGACCACCCCCATTCCAGCCCGTTTAGCAGCGGGCAAGACATCCACCAGGGCCCCCTGGCTCACTAGGTTGAAGGTCACCTGCAAAGCGTCAAAAACACCCATACTAATCGCCTCCAGGGCATCTTCCCCATCACCGCTGTAACCGGTATAGCGGACCTTACCGGCGGCTCTGGCTTCCTCCAGAGCCTCGACCGCCTCACCTGCCCGCAATACTGCTGCCGAGCAAGTATGGAGAAAAACCAGATCGAGCTGGTCGACCCCGAGTCGCTGCAGAGAGCGCTCAATACTGGCGGCGATAATGGGACGCGAATAGGCTACCCCCTCGGCTCCGTCGGTAAGGCAGCCGCATTTGGTGGCCAGAACGCATTCCCGCAGACGCCTGCCCAGGAAACGACCTATAAGCTCCTCGCTTTGCACATAACAATCCGCCGTATCTATAAATGTAATGCCCAGATCGAGGAGAGTGTTCAGCAAAATTTCCACCTCCTCCAGGGGCGTGCCCTCGCCGATCCGGGCGGCTCCGAAACCCAGCCGGCTCACCTGAAGATCGGTCCGGCCCAGCGCTGTGTATGATTCCATCAGAAGCCTCATTTGGGGAAAATGATTGGTTAAGTAGAAATCGGCAATGCCGGCGACGAATACTTAAAACAGCCATTTGGTGCCCATCAGGCAAGTGGCCTCACCGGGCTGGTCAATCTGGTAGTAAATAGTCAGTATGGAGCCATCCCCCAGCCACACCGATGCGGGATATCCCAGGTCATCACTGGGGGCTTTGCTGAGGAGAAATTCCCCTCTGGTTTCCCAGGATTCCCCTGCATCATCGCTGATACAAGCCCATTGCCCATAGGGCGGGAACCGCCGTCCGTATACTACCAGAAGTCGGCCGTCGGGCAGGGAAATTAAGTGGGGGGGAAAGCCCCGAATTGGGGTGCGATACGCCGGGGTCCAGGTTTTCCCGCCGTCTACGCTTTCCGACTGGTAGAGGTAGCGCTCTTGCAACTCGCCCGGCCCGGTGCGAAAAAGGCCAACCAGTTTGCCGCTGCACGTTTCTACCAGGTGCGGTTCCCCCAGACCGATGCGAACCTTCTGGTCAAGCAGGGAGACGGTGCCGATAAGCTGCCAGGATCTGCCGTCGTCGGCGGACTCTTCGGCAACTATCGTCCGTTCGCCGTGCACCATTCCAACCCCCAGATAAAGCAGCCGACCATCCCGCAGTTGAATTGGCCCATGCGGCGCTGAAGCTACCGTCGGAATAGGTGCTCCCCAGGTCGCCCCCTCGTCCTCGGAGCGCTGCACCCAGTTGCCCAACCAGCGCTTGCGAACCTGGGATGACAGGGAGGCCGCATGCTGCTGCCAGCGCGGATCTCTGGCGAATGCCAGGGATGTGAACCAGCTTACCAGCAGGGTCCCCGAAGCGGTCTGAACGATGCCGCTATCCCGGTCGTCGAGAGGGCTATCGCGAATAACCACCGGATCGCTCCAGCATTCACCCCCATCGCGGCTGCGCACCAATTCGGTTTTGCCCCAGGGGCATATATGCTCATCGCGATCTCCCGAAAAAGCAATCAAAAGTTCCCCCGACCGGGTCTTGGCAACTGTGGGCCAGCCAATATATCTTCCCCGTTCTTTGCAGATTACCCGCGACCACAGAATCTGGGCACCTTGCGCCATAATTTGGATTATCCTTTAATCGGTTCCAGGCCGAAAAAAATTGGCCCCTCTTGCCAATCTGCTCGGCTATCATACCCTGCGCACCTAGAGCTAAATATTATCAGGTGGTATGAATCCCCTCTCCATCGCCGCAAACCTTCACTAGCAACTATTCATGGACGAGTTTGCAGTGGAGACCTTTTCCGGTTTGCGGCGCGTCCTGCAAGGACCCACCTGCCGCACCCCCGTCCTGCACCCGGACCGCTCACGGGGAGAAAACGCGGCCAGAGCGGCAGTGCCCCGCAGTGGAACCCGGGGAAATTCAGCTCTAAGTGCACACGCCATAAACTTTAGCTGGATTCTCGAAGAAGGCGGCTCGTGCAATGTCCAGCGCTATCGATTCGGTGATATGGCCCTCTGCTATCATTTCGGCCAGCGCAATTGCAAAATTCTGTCTGGCCATCTTGAGATGGCCGTAAACTGCCTCGACATGGTAGACATCATCACCGAACGCAATGATTTTGTTATAGGGCACCATGCGCAGCCACTCCCTTAAGTCCAGGCGTGAACCGACGGGCGAAATGATGTGGATCCAGGACATGTTCAAATAGACATTAGTATAGGCCTTGCCGAGAACGGCACCCTCTCTCAAATAGGGGTAACCCGAGTGAGAAAGATCGAAGCGAGTGTCTTTGCAGCTACTCATCAACTCCGCCAGGGGCGCTGGAGAACACCCTTCCATACTGCCGAAATTCCCTGCTTTAATGCCCTGGTGGAACTGAACCGTTAGATCCGCGGCGGCGGCAGCGCGGCAGCACTCAAAGACGATATAGTCTTCAAGTAGTATTCCTTCCTCGGATTCAAGGCCGGCGTATTCGCCTCGCATCAAACCATCGAAAATACGCCCCGCATCCTCTTTTTTACGCTGGGTAAAATCCATCCGCCGGTGGTAGGACTGCGACATCTTGACGCCGGCCACTGAAGCGGCGCCCCATTGCTGGCAGACTTGCTGGATGACCTCAATATGCTGATCGAGAGTGGAGATTTCGACGTCGTAGTCCCCTTGAATTTTCTCAATCTGCTCTGCCGACCGCAACATACTGAAACGATTGAGGCGCGGCAGCGGCAAAAACAGGCTGCGATCTACTTCGACGAGGTCTTCCATATTCACTACAGAAGCTTTGAGATTGCATTTCCGCTGGAGCACATCGTGGTAAAATCCAGGTTTACACAGATCCCTAATAGCCGCAGAAATAGGTTCAACGGTAGCGGCGCTCAATTCATCGAAACCTAACAAATCCCGGAAACCCTCTAAAATTCCCTGGCTGAAACCGGTCAAGCGAATCCAGCGCCAGTAGGGGGCGAAAATTTTCCAGCGCTCGGCCAGGGGCAAACCTGGAGTTAGGGCCTTTTCCCTTTCCTCCTCGGACATTCCCGCCGAAACCAGATCCGACTTCGGGTAGGCATGATTGAAGAAAGCGAGGGCGTCTTCAGGGTTGTCCAGGCGGGTTTTTTCTGGCTGGATGTGAGAATGGGAGTTGATACTGGGTATTTTTTTTATTTCTTCGAATAACTCCTGGGTCAACACCTCGAGTCCCATGGGAACGATCCTTTCACTTCTTTGTCTAATTGGAAACAAATTGGACCTTATGTAATACTAAATTTTTGCCCCCGTGTCCATTTATATTTTATTTATCTATTCATTTCGCAGGTCCGGCCTACTCCTGCATATCGCCGCTTTCCCACATCTTTAAAAAGGCAAGAGAAATTATGAAAGGCATCGTCCTGGCAGGGGGCACGGGCTCGCGTCTGTACCCCCTTTCCCGCATTGTCTGCAAGCAGTTGATCCCCGTCTACGACAAACCAATGATCTGCTACCCCCTCTCCATCCTGATGCTGGGCGGCATCCGCCAGATTTGCATTATCTCCACTCCCAAAGATCTGCCGCTCTTCGAAAATTTTCTCGGCTCTGGTGCTGACTTCGGGCTGGAGCTGACCTATATCGTCCAGGAAAAGCCCGAAGGTATTGCCCAGGCTTTTCCCCTCGCAGCCGATTTCATCGGCGAGGGTCCGGTGAGCCTGATTCTTGGTGATAATGTCTTTTACGGGGACTATTTTTACGGCGAAGCTGGATTTGCCCGGGCCATTGCCAATTTTTCTGCCGGGGCCCTGATTTTCGGTTATTACGTCAGCAATCCCCAGGACTTCGGCGTCATCGAGTTTGGCCCCCGGTCCGAAGTCCTGGGCATCGAAGAAAAACCAGCGCACCCGAAATCCAACTACGCAGTCCCCGGGCTCTACGTATACGAGGGCGAAGTTATCGAAATATGCAAGGGGCTAAAACCTTCGGCGCGCGGCGAATACGAAATCACCGATGTAAACCGCACCTACCTGGAGCGCGGCACCCTGCAGGTCGACCGACTGGGACGCGGTATAGCCTGGCTCGACACGGGTACTCCATCCAGCCTGCAGGAGGCAAATGCCTTCATTGAAGCGATAGAGAAAAGGCAGGGACTGAAAATCGCCTGCCTAGAAGAAATTGCCTATGAACAAAATTTTATCGACCGCGGCCACTTCAAGGCCCTGATCGATGCCCTACCCGAATGTGATTATCGAGCCTATTTGGAAAAAATACTGATCCAGAGTGCCGCTTCAGGGCAGGGTTAATCACGCCCCTGACTCAGATCCTCGAGGAACTCTTTGTAGCCGCCAATACCACTTTCTTCCCAACGCTCCAGCAGGGCGGAGCCGACAATCGCCATTTCGACTTTGCCCTGCAAAAGCTGCAGGTCGGCACCCTTGCGCAGCCCGAATCCCAAAGCCAAAGGCAATTCAGTAGCTTTCCGACAGCGGGCGATAAAACCATCCAGGCTCTGGTCCAATTCGGTCTTTTTGCCCGTTACGCCCCGGCGTGCTACAGTGTAAACAAAACCGCGAGCATACGCGCCGATTTCGCCCAATCGCCGCTCCGTATTGGTAGGCGTCATCAACATGATCGGATTCAACTGGAATTGTTGGCTTGATGCCAGCAGCTCATCATATTCTTCATGCGGCAAATCCGGCACTATAAATCCCCGTGCCCCACACGCCCGGAGGCGGTCGCAAAAGGCCTGGTGCCCGTAGCGGAAAACCGTGTTGTAATACCCCATCATAAGGTGGGGAAAAGCAAAAGTTGCCGCAGCGCGCTGCATAAAATCAAAATACTGGTCGAGGTGAATACCCCCTTCGAGGGCCAGTTGGTTGGCGCGGGCAAAGCTAGGCCCGTCGGCGATGGGCTCGCTGAAGGGCATCTGCAACTCCACCATATCAACCCCTACCTCAGCCATCGCCTCCAGCATTTCCCAGTTGACATCAAGGGAGGGATAACCCACGATAACGTGGGTCATCAGGAGAATTTTTTTTTCTTCTAGCCGCTCCCCGATATAGGCCGTCAAATTCATAGATGGGCCGCCTTTTCCTTGAGAAAACTCCCCCAGGTCGCATCGCCCAAAGCCTCGGCAATGGTGAAGATATCCTTGTCTCCACGCCCCGAAAGGTTTATCAGCGCGATCTGGTCGCTGGACATATTGGGAATTTCTCTGAGCGCACCGGCGACGGCATGGACGCTTTCCAGCGCGCCAATGATGCCTTCGGCCCGCATGAGCCGCTTGAGTGCATTTATCACTTCATCATCCGTGGCGGCCTCGATGCGCACCCGGCCAACTTCGTGCAGATGTGCCAGAATGGGGCTTACCCCGATATAATCAAGACCGGCAGCAACGGAGTGCGTGTGGTTCATCTGCCCTTCTTCGTCCTGGAAAAAGAAGGTTTTGTAACCCTGCGCAACGCCCGGGCTGCCCACGCGTCCGGCCAGACGAGAGGCGTGTTTGCCGCTCTCTAAACCCTCACCTCCGGCTTCGATACCCACCAACTCGACCTCCTCGTCGTCGAGAAAGCCCTGAAAAATACCCGTAGCGTTGGAACCGCCACCGACACAGGCGTATACCCGCTCCGGCAGTTTGCCAGCCTGCGCCAGGACCTGTTCGCGACTTTCGAGCCCAATTATCTGCTGAAAATACGCCACCATTTGCGGAAAGGGGTGGGGGCCACAGGCAGTCCCCAACACGTAGTGGGTATCCTCCATTGAAAAAGCCCAATCGCGCAGGCATTCATTGATGGCATCCTTGAGAGTGGCCGAGCCCTCTTCCACCGCGACCACGGTGGCCCCCATCTGTTCCATCCAGAATACATTGGGTCGTTGCCGTTCCACATCCACCGCACCCATATAAATAGTGCAGTCCAGCCCAAAGCGAGCCGCCATGGTCGCCGTGGCCACCCCGTGCTGGCCGGCTCCGGTCTCGGCAATAACCCGCCTTTTGCCCATGCGCCGGACCAGCAAACCCTGGCCCATGACATTGTTGGCCTTGTGAGCTCCGGTGTGATTTAGATCTTCGCGCTTTAAATAAATGCGCGCGCCCCCCAGTTCGGCACTGAGATTCTCCAAAAAGGTTAGCGGGGTCGGCCGGCAGGAATAGGTCTGCATTATCTCAATGAACTCTTGCCAGAAAGACGGATCGCTTTGCGCTTCCTTAAAGGCGGCTACCAGTTCGTCCAGAGTCGCCCGTAGAATCTCGGGCACAAATGCCCCGCCGAAGGAACCGTAATAGCCCTCCCGCACAAAGTCAAAGAGTGTATTCCGCATTGCTAATCTACCAGTTGGGCCCGCTTGAGGGCATCGATCAAAGCATTGCCGCCAGAAGGTTCATCTTTTTCTTTTTGCTGCCGCCTTTGAAACTCTTTCAAATTGCTGGCATCTTCAAGTGTTTCAACTTGTTTAATGGAAAGCCGCAAACGCTTGCGGCGGCGATCCAATTCCAGGACCGCTACCTGGACCTCTTCGCCCACTGAAACAACTTCGCGCGGATGCTCTACGCGTTTGTCGGCCATTTCAGAAACGTGGACCATACCTCGCACATTGGGCGCCAGTTCTACAAATGCACCAAAATCTTCCAATGCATCAACTTTGCCCTTAGTTACGGTACCGGGACGGAATTGCTCACTTAATTCTTCCCAGGGGTCCTTCAGCAGGGCTTTGAGAGAAAGGGAAATGCGCTCCTTGCGCTTATTGCCTAGGTTTTTCACCCGAATAACTGCCGCTTTAACATCCTGTCCCTGTCGAACCACCTCCTGGGGATGTTCTACCCGCTGATGAATCAATTCAGACACGTGAATCAAACCCTCAATCCCCCCCCCGAGGTCGACAAAAGCCCCGAATGGTTCCAAGCGGGTAATTTTGCCGGCAAGCTCCGCTCCGACCTTGATGCCGGACCGCACTTCGTCGGCTTCCTTGTCCTTTTCGGCTTCCAGTAAAGCACGGCGCGATACTACGATATTGCGTCCCTGGTTGCGAAACTCGGTAATTTTGAAACTGAAAGTCTGATCCCGGTAGGCCTCTGTGTCATCTACAAAGGTTGTTTCGATCTGGGAAATTGGACAGAAGGCTCGCACCCCCTGGATATCGACTCCGAGACCCCACTGGTTCGTCGCATTTATTTTGCCCTCTACGGGAATTCCCGATTTGTAGGCCTGGTAAAGGAAATCGGCGTTGCGGTCCTCTTGTCTTAGAAACCGGCTCAGGACGATCTCCTGCCCTTCCTCCATCACAAAGGCCTCGATTGGGTCGCCTTCGGAGAAGCGGATCTCGCCTTTGCTGCCCTGGCCTTCGTCGCGCAGTTCACTGGTTTTAATAACCCCCTCGCTACGCCCCCCAAAATCAACGAAGCTGCTATCGGTGCCAATCTTTATAAGGACACCGCTAACCTTATCGCCCACTTTTATATCCCGACTGTGATCTTCGACCTTGCTCTCGTCGATCATGCGGGCGAAATCCTCGCTCTCCTGCACTTCCCCTTTGGGATCTGTAGCGGTTTTTCCGGTATCGTCTGCCAAATTTTCGGCGCTTGAAGAGGAATCACCTCCTAGCTCCTCATCGGGAGGATCGACAGATCCCCCAGGTGCCTCCCCCACC
>CAXFTV010000545.1:0-4786 GCA_964005845.1 uncultured bacterium | reverse complement strand
GAGAAGGCGGGGATCTTTTTTCGCCCGCCGGCGAGCGAGTTCCGCGGTGGCCATCGCAATCTTATCGAAGCTAATATCATCCGCGACAATGGCTTCAAGAGCGAGGGCATTGGCATCGATCTATGCGACCAGACTCACGACATCGAAATGCGCGACAACCGCTTTGAGGACTCCGGCGAGGGCAAACAGCGGATCGGCATTCGCACCCACCCGGGAGCTCAGGGTGCGAAAATCAACAATAATTGCTTTGTCAACATGGTCAGCGAAGTCCTTGCAACCAAATCGCACTAGGGCTTCAAAACCGGGTCGGCAAACGCAAAATACCGGCGCCAAACCAGCGCTGCACCAAAGGCGTTGCCGGGCATAGAAATTTGCCCCCATTTTCTCAAAGAATCGCGACCCTTCGCTGCTCTTTCCATGCAACCATTGCAGCTTCGATGGTCTGCATTGACACCAGGGCTTCGACCGCCGGGCTTTCCGGGGTGCGCTTCCCGTCCACGGCGGCGAAAAAAGCCTCTTGCTCCTCTACATAGATAAAATCGCGTTCAACGCTGAAGTCCTCCTCGATCACACTCTCATCCCGACGCCGGCCAACCAATAGACGCCCGGCCTCCATATCGACGGCGAGCCACCCCTCATCGCCACTGATCTCGCAGCTGCTCCGACTGGGATGCTGCACGTAATTGAGGTTTATAGTAGCCAGTAAAGGCGCTTCGTACTCCAGGGTGATGGCCATGATATTGGGGTTCGACTGCAGGGGCAACTCCCCGCCCTGCCGGGCGGCTGCATAAACGGCGGTGGGCACTTCCCCCAACCACCAGTAGAGCAAGTCGGGCTGATGTGCGTAGTCCAGCAGCAGGGCACCCTCGAGTTCGGCCTGGTGTCGCGACACACTGCTCATAAGGGTCAGATAGGCCCCTATGTGCCAGTGCACCTGCAGAACTCTCCCCAGACACCCTGCATCGATCAATTCCTTTACGCGTTGCATGGCAGGGTGAAAATGCAGCACAAATCCGACGCTGAAAACGCCACTGCTGCGCTCGACGGCCTTTAGTATGCTCCGGGCATTGGCCACCGTATCGCACAGTGGCTTTTCGCACAACACGTGAGCACCAGCTTCCAGGGCACCGATGACCTGCGGTGCATGGGCGGGGATCGGGGTGGCGATAAGCACCGCGTCCGGTCGGCTTTCCAGGGCCCGCTCAAAGGAATCGTAGGTGGGCACCGGCCCGACCGTTTCGCACGTCTTGGCCAGTTGCTCGGGCTCTAGCTCGCACAACTCCAGCGCTATATCGCCACGGGCGGCCAGCAAACGCGCGTGGCGCTGCCCGATCGAACCGCATCCCACCACCACCACGCGCCTCATTTCCATGTGACGAATCCACCATCGACTACGAGATTGTGCCCAGTTATATAATCTGCCGCCGGAGATGCCAGAAAAAGTGCCGCACCCTTCAGGTCGACCCCGTCCCTGCCCATGCGACCCTGGGGCGTAGAATTGCTGTAGGCTTCGATAAAATCTGGCGGTTGACCGCGCTCGAAGCCGCCCGGCGAGATCGCATTGACCCGCACCCCCATAGGTGACAGGAAACCCGCCAGGTCCAAGGTCATGCCAATGACTCCGCTCTTGGCCGCGGCGTAGTCAACGGGCTGTTCGCCCAACCCGGTGCGCTGGTACATGCGCCGGTCCCGGCCCACCAGCCCCGCAATCGAAGCAATATTTATTATCGAACCCGAACCCTGATCCGCCATAATGCGACCAAAGGCCTGACAGCAGAACAGCACTCCGGTCAAATTGGTTTTTATGAGCAGTTCCATGTGCTCTGGTTTGCGCTCAAACAGATTGGTGGGATCAAGCCCCAACCCCCCCCGGCATTGTTTATCAGGACATCCACCCGGCCCTTCCAGTCCCGTGCCTTTTGCGCCAGGGCACCAACCTGCACGTGGTCGCAAATATCCAGCTCGTCTGCCAACACCTCGCGGCCGTACTGAGCACCCAATTTTGCAGCGGCTTCTACGGCCCTTTGGCGACTGCGCGAGGTAATGACCAGATCGCAACCGGCGTCGGCCAGGATCGCGGCCATATCAAAACCCAGATCCCGGGCGCCTCCGACGACTACTGCGACCTGGCCTTCAAGATTGTACATTTTGCTAAAATCCATAGACGCTCTCCCGTTCAACGGTAAACCGACTGGATCATGGCACGGATGAAACCCGTGGCAAAAGCATGGCCCTGACGGCCGTCCCGATCGCCTGAAATTCCCGGGGTGTGATCCATCATGAAGGGCCCTTCGAAGCCAATTTCTTTATAAGTTTTCATGGCCGCGTACATATCCACATCCCCCTCGTCCACAAAAACCTCCTGAAAGCTGCGCGGGTTACCCCGGATATTGCGGAAGTGAACGTAGACGATCTTGCCCAGAGACCCGATAGACCGAATGGCCTGCGGCACATCTTCACCCATCTCCCTGACGCACCCCTGACAGAAAAGCATCGCATTGGCCGGGCTCGGTACCAAATCAAAAATACGCCTGTACTGGTCCAGGGTTGAGACGATGCGGGCGGCACCAGCCATGGGTTCGGGAATGGGCGGATCATCCGGATGCAAAGCCAGGTGGACACCTTCCTCCTGGGCTACGGGCACGATGCGTTCGAGGAAATAGTGGATATTTTCCCACATGTGCTCTTCGTCGATCTGCTTGTCTGGATGGCTGGGCACGTTGCGGGCAAATTCCTCGTAGACAAAGGTACTGTATTGCGCTCCGCCACGGCCGTAGGTGGCAGGGGTGCGAAAATTGCCGATGGGTTTGAAATTGTAGCCCAGAGTGGGAATGCCGACCTGCCCCATTGCGCGCAACACCGTACGCCACTGTTCGATTTTGTGATCGCGCTCGGGTAGCCCCAGGGTGATTTCGTCAGGACCAGTCAGGGCGATATTCATCAATTGCAAACCGTGGGATTCGGCCTGTTTCCGCGTCCGCAGAAAATAATCACGAATTTCCTCCGGATCGTCCAAAAGTGCTTCCGTCCCGTGACCAGATGCAGCCAGCGGCGGTGGATTGATGGTGAGATAATCGACCCCGATGGCTTTGAAAAAACTCAGGTTCTCATCGCTGATTTGGGCCGCGGGAAGCTGGTCCTGAACAAACATTATACCTCTCCTTTTTTTAGCGATTTTTCTTCGAGATTTATAGCCGTTTTCCAAACCTCCGGCAAGCGCTCCGCAAATTGCCGGTACGCCTCTTCCGCCGCTCCCCGATAGGGGCCAGTAAGTGCAAGGGAAACTCCGGCCATCCTGCCCTTAAGAAGATTTTAAGGGGCAGAATCCGAGGCCACTTCCAAAACAGCTCCTATGGTCTCCCCCTCTTGAATCCGCGCGTAGACTCGCTGGACGAGTACGAAACCATCCTGGGTGGACGAGATAGCCTCTTCGCGCTCACCCAGATGGTCGCTTAGAGTGCCCAATCTGTCCCCTTTTTTTACCGCCTGCATGAGCTTGACAGAGGGGGTAAAAAATCCGCCAAAAGGAACCTGATAAGCGGCCTGGATATGGCCGGCTTCATCGCGATCGTCCTCGATCTCGTGCGCATTTATCAAACGAGGCTGTTGGCGCTCCATCATGCCCAGTTCTCCCATGACGTTCAAACACCCGGCGAAATATCTCTCTACCCCAAGAGGATCGCATACCCCCCCTCCCATCCACTCGGCGTAAATGGCGGGAACGCCGGCGTCGCGCGCCACCGACAAAGTGCGCCCTTCGCCGCGTGCCTGGGTACCCCAGATGACCGGCATATTAAAAGCTCTGGCCATGCGCCGCTGTACGGCGAGGATCTCGCTGTCGGCGTGGAGGCAATAGCCCACGGTTGGATAAAAGTGGCAGGCAATCCCACCGCTGTGTAAATCAATCAAAAAATCGGCAGCGCGGATCGCGGCGCTGAGGACGTGGGCAATGCGCTCGGTCACCGACCCATCGGCTCTCCCCGGACAGGTCCGCGCCAGGTCAAGGCCGTCCTCTGCAGTGCGCTGGCCGCGCCAGTATGCCGCTTCATTCACCACAGGTATGCATTGAATGCGGCCCCTAAACTGCACTTCATGCAGAAATTTAAGCAGGCGACGAATTGCCGCCATGGATTCGAACTCGTCGCCGTGTACGCCCCCCAGAATCAATAAGGTGGGGCCCTCTCTTTCCCCTTCTAGCCATTTTTGCTTTAGCTGAATTTCCTCGCCCATTTTCCTATTCCCCGGTTATTTCCAGACAGACTTGTCTGAACTGGTTGAAATCCTCCATCATCGGAGCCCCCACGGCTTCGACCATCCGCGCACTTGAAACTTCGTCTTTGAAACCGCTCCCGGTTACCAGGCAGACCACCGTCGCATCCGCTTCGAGTTCCCCCCGCTCACGGGCATCCAACATGCCGGCCAGGGCGGTGGCACCGGCTGGTTCGGCAAAAATGCCCTCCTCTCGCGCCAAGCGCACCTGAGCAGCATAAGCGGACGAATCGTCGATCAGATAGCCATTGCCGCCCGAGGCCCGACAAGAGGCAATAGTCTCGTTGCCATCCGCGACCCTGGGAACCTGAAGGCCGCCGATGGCGGTAGTGCAGTTGCACTCTCGGGCCCACGCCGCTCCCTGCCGCAACGCACTGGCAATGGTATCGTTGCCGGCGGGCTGGACGCAATGGACCGCCGGGCCCCTATCAATTTGGCCTTCCTGAAGCAGGCGTTCAAAACCCCGCGCTACCCCCAGTGTCAGCCCCCCTCCCCCAGCCTGAGTAAATACGTGGTC
>CAXFTV010000544.1:0-4252 GCA_964005845.1 uncultured bacterium | reverse complement strand
TCCCGTGGATATAACCGTTTTTCAGTTTCAGTGTGAAGGCCTGTTCGGCATAGGCTTCCTGGGCGGCTAGGATTTCCCGACGGAAGGCGGACTGTTCAAAAACCGCGAGCAGATTTAGCAGTTCGGTTTGAAAACGGGATTGCAAACCCTCATCTGCAAGATTTGCGTCAAGCAGCAGGCGAGCTACACATTTTGACCTGTCCTGGGTTGGGTAGGCTAGGATTTCTTCGAGCGCGGCGTGGGCAAGTTCGCCAAATAGCAGTTGCCCACGCCGCTTTTTATTTTCCTCGCCCGCAAGTCCGGCGGCGGGAACGCCCAGGATATATCGCTGGTAATATTCTGCGGGTGATTCTTCGTATAGGCTTAACTGGGTAGCGGCGAAAGATGGCGGAGTTTGTACCCTTGCCAAGGTTTTCAGGGAGGGCAGGTCGGGAGAAAGAAGGGCCTTTGAATCCCGTTCGCTCTCTGCCTGGAAATAGGCTAAAACGGGGCCATAGGAAGTTTCAGCTGGCCTGGAAGTTGAGGTTTCGAGATCAATGGCCTGCAGGTCGGTGAGCAGGGGGACGACGAACTCGACCCCGCCGTGTTGGAAGGTCTTTGCCCCTCGGGCCAGGTCTTCGGGACTCAGCTCGAGTCCAAGTTTGACCCAGCTCAACCGATCCTTGGCGCTATCGAAGGAATCTTCGCTTGGGAGATCGCCTTCTCCCAAACGGCCGCTGAGAACTAGGTGGTCGCGGGCCCGGGTCGCGGCGACGTAGAACAGGCGTTTTTCCTCCGCCCTCGTTTTTCTGCTAAAGTCTTCGTTGACCAATTCCCGTAAGAAGGTTGCCTTTCGGTGGTAGGCAGCTTCCGGATCTTGCACCGACAGGCCGATGCCCAGATTGGGATCCAGGAGTCCGGCGGATCCTGATTTCAAGTTGAAAGGGGCATCTAAATCGGGGACGAAGACGATGGGAAATTCCAGACCTTTTGAAGCGTGTATGGTCATGATTTGCACCACGTCTCGCGGATTTTCGGCCAGGGGCGCTTCGCCCTCTTTTTCCTCTTCGGAGATCAAAATGTTGATGTAGGCGACAAAATCGGCGAGGGTGGAAAAGCCCGAAGCTTCGAAAGTGCGGGCCAGGTCGAGGATTTTTTCGATATTTGCAATGGTTTGTTCGCCGCGCTCTCCAAAGCTGAGAAAGCCCCAGGCGCCGGTGTCTTCAAGGATGGTGTGGAGCAGTTCGGCAAGGGTATGGCGATCGGCGAATTGCCGCCAACGTCGAAGTAATTGGCTGGCGCTGATTGCAGCTTTCTGGTCGGGGGCTGGCAGGGAATCAAGTCGAGCCTGCACTTCTTCGAGTTTGGTCGCAAGGCGTGTGCCGGGGCAGCGGGAGAGGAAAAAGATCCCATTATCTGAAAGCCCGAAATAGGGCGAGCGCAACGCGCCCAGCAAAGCGACGTCGTCGTTGGAATTATCTAGGAAGCGGAGGATATTCGCCAGGTCGTAGACTTCCTGGCGTTGGTAAAATCCCAGGCCACCGACCACCTGGAAAGGGATTTGCAATGAGCGCAGGGCCTGTTCGTAAAGGGGAAGAAAGCGCCTGCGGCGCAACAGGATGGCGATGTCGGCGGTGGTCGCTGGGCGCTCTTGGTCGCCATCGGCAATGGACAGGTCGCCAGAAAGTATTTGGCGAATCCGCATGGCGATCAAGTCGGCCTCGCGCAGGATATTATCTCGTTCTTGCTCGTCGTTGCCGGGGAGGGCGAGAATTAGCTCTACGGAGCCCTGGCAGGTTGGGTGGGGGCGGCGGCTTATCAGGGGATCGTAGCTCACCTGCCAGGGCTCGCCGGCGAGGGGGTGAATAATCTGCTCGAAGAGCATATTGGCAAAGGCCACAGGCACCGGCAAGGTGCGGAAATTGTCGCCCATGACCAGGGTGCCGAGGCGTTCTTCCATACAACTCTCCAGCTTCGAATCCTCTGCTTCAGCAAAGGGGATTTCGCAAGTTCGGTGCTCCCGATTAGCCGCCCTGATTGTTTGTTTTACCTCTTCAAAAACTGTAACGTCGGCATCTCGAAAAGAGTAGATGGATTGTTTGGGATCCCCGACGATGAAGAGTTTATCGGGGGCAAGTTTGCCGTCCGGGGCAACAAGGGGTTGAATCAGCTTCCATTGGAGCAGGTCGGTGTCCTGAAATTCGTCGACCATGACGTAGCGATACTGGCGCGCCAACTGGCGGGCAATTCGACCATCCTCAGTGGTTAAAAGTTGCAGACAGCGCTCTTGGAGATCGTCGAAGTCGAGGCGCGTACCACTGCCTTTTTTACGCTCGTAGCAGGCGCTGACCTCTACCTGGAGCAGCCCCAGTGCCGGTAGTAAAACTGCAGCGCGAGTATCGATAGACCGGGGCCTATGGGTAAATTCGCGACGGTGTGGTGCCAGCAGGGCGCCAATTGCCTGCAGGGAGGAGCGGAAGCGGGCGAGTTCGTCTGCGGCCCAGTTTTCTTTTTTGCCCTTTTTAGCCTTGATGGGAGTCCCTTTTGCCGTGGTCAGAGTCTCGGCAAGTAGGGGAAGGATCTGCAATGCGTTCTCCAGCACGGGGTTGTCCAACAGGGTCTGGATTGGAATGCGCACTGAAGCCGAGAGGATTGCGGCAGTATCTTTAGCTGCATTGTGCAGTGGTTCCAGCGACACAAAATCGGCCAGCAGGGGCAAGAGTTCTCCTTCGTCTAACAGGGTTTGCCACAAGGGTTCCAGGCGCAGTTCAACTATCTCCTGCCATGAAGCGAAAATCTGCTCGGGGGTCATGTGCTGGTAGCGCTGGCACCATGCCAGGGCCTGGCGTTTTTTGTGCAACAGGTCCAGCAGGATGTTTTCTAGGTAGCCCCTATTCCATTCTTGCAAAAGGCGGCGCAGGGGTTTTTTAAGAGGCCCATAGTCTTCCTGGAGAGCGGCTTTTTCCAGCGTTTCGCGCACTGCCTCGGTGCGCAGGATTGCCGCATCTACTTCTTCGAGCACGGCAAAGTGGGGGTCGACCTGTGCTTCTATAGGATGTTGGCGCAAGAGGGTAGCGCAGAAGGCGTGAATGGTCGAAATGCGCGCCCCGATTAGGTCGTCACACAGGTTCTGCAGGCGCAGCCTGGCGTCTTTTGTCGCTGCCTCATTCAACAATTCCTGCAGGCGCACACCTACCCGTTGGCGCATTTCGCTGGCGGCCTTCTGAGTAAAGGTAATGGCCAGGATCTGGGGAATCCGAATATCTGTAGCGGAGCTTAGCAGGGCGATGTAGCGTTCGACCAGGGTGGCGGTTTTGCCAGAGCCCGCACTGGCGGTGACCGCGATATTGCGCTGGTAATCAAGGGCTTTCAGCTGAGCAGGAGTGAGGGCAAGTTTTCGCTTCAACTTAGTTGCCCCTGGCGTTTGAGCAGTTGCATCCGCCGTGGATCCAGGCGGCAGCTTTGCTGGAAGGAACAATGGTTGCAGGCCTTGTCGACGGGATGGGTGGTAACGTGGAAGCGGCCCTGCTGTATATTGCGAACGTAGGTCAGAGCGAAGTCGCGGGTCTGTGCCAACGCGGCGCGAAACGCCTCGTGGTCCATCATCTTACTGTGCGTCCGGTAGACTTGGCCCTTGTGGCTCTCATTGGCAAAGAGTCCGGTTTTGCCACAGTGCTCGTGATCGCGTAGCTCGTAGTAGGCTCCGGCGACCCCCTCGTTCATTCCGGCGGCACCCAGCAGATCTTCAATGGCCAGAAGGTAGATGGGTAGTTGCAGACTGCGTCCTTCGAGGATGGCGGAAAGGCTATCGGAGATGGCGCCGGTCTTGTAGTCGAGAACGACGAATTTGCCCTCCGGGGTGCGATCGATGCGGTCTATCTTGCCTTGAATGCGGGCCTGGGCGCCGCTCTCAGGATCTTTAATCAGCAAGGGCTGCGGGGTCGAATGGGGGTCGCCTGGGCCCATGCCCGGATAGGCTCCAAAGCTCAATTCAAAATGGGCGGGCGTGGTAGCTTCCAGTTCTCTGGCTTCCAGTTCGAGGAAACGGGGCAAAAGGCCTATGCATTCTTCGCCGGATTTCGTACCCAGCATCCGTTCCAGTTCCATTTCCCAGAAAAAACCTCTAAGTCCCAGGTTTTGGGCTTCGCGGCGCGCGATCTGGTGCAGCCGTTCCAAGGCGGGGGAAAGATTGTCGAGGCGGACCCTTTCCACCCTGCCTTTGCGGCGGCGTTCGCTATAGAAGTTGTAGAGAGTGCGGTGGATGAGGTTGCCG
>CAXFTV010000543.1:0-11390 GCA_964005845.1 uncultured bacterium | reverse complement strand
CGGCTTCGGCCTCCGGGTGCGGCTGGGCCAGATGGGCAATGACGATCCGCATGTCGGGATGGGCCCGGGCAATCGCCCGCACGGCACCGGTCTGATAGGACCGACTGCCCACTGCGCCCAGATCTAGCACCAGGAGCAGATTGCGCCGCTCGATCTCGTCCCACAGCCAGGCAATCTCGGGTGCGTCCAGCCGGGCTGTGGGATACAGACCGCAAAGACCGGCGGCCACCGAACACTCCAGCTTGATCGCCCTGAACCCGGGACGCGCCACGATGGTCGCGAAAAAGGCGTGGCTGTCGGCAGCCCACGGGTCGAAGAAAGCGGCCAGAATCAGACGCTCCGGGTAGCGCTCCAGGGCCTGGCGTGCATAGTCGTTGCACTCTCCGTACGCAGTGCCCTGTAGCAGTACTACCTTGTCGACTCCGGCCCAGTCCATGTTGGCCACCAGCATCTCAGGAGTGTACTCGGTCCTGTCGTTGTAGGGCGGCATTAGCTGGGTTTCCCGGTCTCCGAACTGAATGCGGCCGTACCCCAAACTGCGCGTGGGGCCGGTGCCAATGCGGCCATTCACCGCGGGAAAGATATGGGAGTGGGCATCGACGATCATGGTTCAGGCACGCGGCAGGGTCGGAACCACTTCTCTAGCCAGCAACTCGGTGGAGCGAATCCACTTTTCCCGGTCGTCCCAGTCGTGCGCAATCGACAGCAGGGTGCCAAAACCGCCGACCTCGTCCCACAACTCGTGCAACTGCCGCTTGACCTCCTCCACATCCCCGACGATACAGATCTGATCGACAAAGTAATCCGGCGTCACATCGGCGTCGGACATATCCGGGTCGCATTTAACCACATCCAGCATCTTGGCGCTGGTGAGGATGCGGATCAAGTAGTCGAAGGAACGCGCAAAGACGCTATTTTTGGCAAAATCTCGAGCTTCCCGGGTGGTTTCGCCAATGAAAATACTGCGGCTGATCCGCCAGTTGGCGCGCTGGGGCTCGGGCTGGCCCCCTTCCTCGGCACCGGCGCAATAGGTCGTCCAATGATCGGCCAGGATATTGCCTGGAACCAGATTGGTACTTATGGGCAGAAAGCCACGCCGGCCGCCGGTGCGGGCGGCCATGGAGCCCCCTCTCACAATGCTCATCGCAATTGGCGGATGCGGTTTCTGGTAGGGCTGCAGGATAACCCCCATGCCGCGTTCCCGGTCCGGAGTTTCCAGCTTGATGTGCCAGTAATCGCCCTCAAAGTCGAAGGGTGGTTCAGTCGTCCACATCTTGATGATCATGTCCATCGCCTCCATGGTCATCAGCCCCTGGGTCTTGGGGTCCGGCAGATCAAAGAGGGTCCAGTCGGTGGGCACGCCCCCCTGGCCAAAGCCGCAGTTGAAACGACCGTGCGCAAGGTGATCGAGAAAGGCCAGGCGAATGGCCACGTTGACCGGGTGGTGCTGAGGTAAGATGGACACCCCCGTACCCAGGCGAATATTTTTGGTGCGCGGCAGGGCGTTGGCAATGAACACATCGTTGGAGGGAATCGGCTCCCACTCTATGGAGTGGTGCTGGCCGATCCAGCCTTCCGTGAAATTCAATTCGTCGCACAGCACCACCAGTTCAAGGTCTTCATCGAAGCACTCGGTACGCGATTTTTCGGGCGGATGCAGCGGCATCATGAACAAGCCTAAATCCATTATTTTCTCCTTGCATGAATTTCTAACGCCAACTGGGCGCGCAAGCCGAAAAGCCCAGCAGGTAGCGCAACTGGGGCGAAAAACCCCGCGCCACTTCCGGATCTATGCACGCGGCATTATTCGCAAAGGGCTTGACCCAGGAACGACTGTAATAGCACAAAATGGCGCGGCGCGGCGCGGCGGTGGAATTGGGCCCCGAGCGGTGCCAGGTATTGGATAGCCAGACCGCGAGCGATCCCGGGGGCGCTTCCAGAACCACCTCTTCTCGTTGTTGGCCTTCCTCCCAGCGGGGTTTTTTACGCCACAGGTGACTGCCTTCGACGACCCGCGTAGCACCGTTTGCGGCGGTGAATTCATCCAGCACCCAGGCATTCTGCACGGTCAGCGGAAAATCCGGCAATGGCTCTGGCAACTGGCCCAAGGGCACGTCTACGTGCCAGGCCCCCCCCTCGGTATGCGCCCCGATACTGGTGGCACTGCAATCCGCCAATACGCAGTCGTCTCCCAGAACGCCCTGCACTAACTTCAGCAAAAAGGGAAATTCGATCAACCGCCCGCAGTCCGGAGTCTTGGCAACCAAATTCCAGATCCGCTGCGACTGGTCAGCGTCAAAAAAAGTCGGCAGGTGCAGAAAGCACTTGTTCACCTGATCTATTGGAACGGGCCAGGGGGTATCCAGATTTTGCGCCCGAGAAGAGCGAATCCGCCTCATGAGCCGCTCCAGTTCCGCGCTGCTTATGTGGTAGCTATCCCGCAGAAACTGGCGAATTTCCTCGTCGTCGGACAATGCGGTGCCATCGTCGGGGTCGTAGGGCTCCTGCCGCTCCCGTTCAAAGAGATCGGCGACGATATTTTTGTAGTGCTCTACCGCGGCTGAATCGAGGACTTCTTCAATGATGGCGTAGCCGCGTTCGTTCAAATCATCGAGGGCCGCTTGCAGATCGCCGTCCGCAAGGAGTCCGCTAGCCATAATTTCAATGCTTCCTTTCCAGCTTCGGAATTGCGCCGATCAAATATTGCGGGACTCTTCGTAACACTCCTCGCGTGCGCGCCCCAAGCGTCCCGGACACAGACGTTGCATCGCCGGCGGCATGCGTTCGTAGGTCTCGGGCCAGATCGGCCGGTGGTTGTTCTCCATCCAGTTGTTGAACCAGCGCGGGTAATAGGCCACGTTGAGGCCGATGCGGATTTGCTCGCCGACGTTGGCCCGGGCCTGGTGCAAAAGGCCAGCATGCCACAACATCACCGAACCGGCCCGACCGATGACGGGCTTGATCAGCGGACTGTCCGGCTCAATCCCCGCGGGCGGTCCCCTCAGACGCGAGCGATGACTCATAGGCACCACGCCCGTAGCCCCGTTTTCCACGGTGAAATCCGTCAACATCCAAATGCTATTGATCATCCAGGGAATATCGGGCACCTGGATAAATTCGCGCGTCGAATCCACGTGCAGAGGCTGGGCCGGAGCGCCGGGCCAGGTCGCCTTGGAACACCCCTCGGCCACCCGAAAATTTGGCCCTAGAAAATGCCCCGCAATTGCGCTTGTATCCGAATGGCTGGCGCAAATCCAGGCCCGTTCGTCCAGATTCAATATGCCAAACAGGGTCTGGTAATGCCGATCGCCGACGATATTGTCCCGATAGCGCGGATTGGCGTGCAGCCCGAGGAAATCCGCCGCCATGCTGCGTGCCAGCTCCTCGGGTATGCGCTCCTCCAGCAGACAATAGCCATAGGTATCCAGATGGACTATCGCTTCCTCCAACTCGCTATTCACGATTTACCCAAGCTCAATAAACCGACAGATAGCGATCCAGCTCCCACTGGCTCACACTCAGGTGATACTGGCGCCACTCTTCCCGTTTGACGGCAATATAATAATCGGCGTACTCCGTCCCCAGGGCTTCCTTGACGACCTCATCGGCCTCCAGACAATCCATCGCACTGCTGAGATTGTCGGGCAGGAACTCAATGCCGCGACGTTCCAGCTCATCCTCTGGCACCTCGTAGAGATTGTCTTCGTTGCGGGTGCCCGGATCGATCTGGTTCTCAATGCCGTCCAGTCCGGCGGCCAGCATCGCGGCACAAGATAGATAGGGATTGGCGGCGCCGTCGACGGCGCGGTTCTCCAGACGTCCCGGCCCGGGGATGCGGATCATCTGGGTGCGATTAGAACCACCGTAAGTCACGTATACCGGCGCCCACGAAGCCCCGGAACTCGGCGCTCGGCGCGTCAGGCGCTTATAGCTATTGACCAGGGACCCATTGATTCCCACCAGCGCCTTGGCGTGTTTGAGCAAACCGCCCATGAACCAGTAAGCCTCCTGCGACAGACCGTTTTCATCCTGCTCGTCGAGGAAGAGATTGTTCGCGTTCTGCGGGTCCCACAAGCTCATGTGGAAATGGGCCCCGCTGCCGGTCAGGTTGGCAAAGGGCTTGGGCATGAACGTCGCCCGCAGCCCCAGTTCTTCGGCCACCGTCTTGACCATCCAGCGGAAAAAGATATGGCGATCCGCCGTGGTGAGAGCATCGGCGTAGGTCCAGTTGATCTCGAACTGGCAGTTGGCGTCCTCGTGATCGTTGGCATAGGGCCCCCAGCCCAATTCCTGCATGTATTTGATCAAGGTAGTCATGACGTCCAGATTGCGGTGCAAAGTCACCAGGTCATAGCAGGGTTTTTCGAGCACGTCCAGCGGATCGTAGGGCACATAGTTACCCAGATCGTCCTGTTTCAGCAGCATGAATTCGGCCTCGACGCCGACGTTGAGCAAATAGCCCTTCTCCAGGGCCCGGTCCAGCTGCCGCTGCAGAATAGTGCGCGGACAGTAGCCGTAAGGCTCCTCTTCGACCTGGATATTGCCGGCTACCCACGCCATATTGGGACGCCAGGGCACAACGGTGAGGGAGCTGAAATCCGGGATGCTGGCCATGTCCGGATCGTGCGGTCCCTGGCCCATTTCGCCGGCGGCAAAACCCGCAAAGCCGGCGCCTTCCTCAGCCATCTCATCCAGATGGGTCGCAGGTACTACCTTGGCTTTGGGCATACCGCCCATTTCCACAAAGGAACAGAGGAAAAATTCAATGCCCTTTTCGGCCACAAGTTTTTTTACTGCATCCAGTTCCATGATCCTTCTCCTCCTGGTTAGTATTCAAGCGGACTGTTTATCTTTTTCCAGTAGATCCAGAGCGACCCGACCGATCGGGGTCAACCCCCATTCGCGCCCGGCCTGGCTGATGATATCCCAGACGTAAAGCCCCAGAGAACGCTTGCCGATAATTGAAAAGCCGGGCAGAGAACCGGCATCGCGGCGGATGATTAGCTGGCTGGTCCGGGCCAGACTGCTCTGTCTGGCAGTCCCATCGGGAAATGCTGCGGAAGCGAAATCGAGCCCGCACACCTTGCTCAACAACGCCTGGCTGGCCGGTCCGACAAGCCGAATTTCGGCACGCCCGTGGGTGATATCCACGACCGTGGCGAAATGATCGGCTGCGGCACCAGCCGCGCTCAGCTTTTCCTGTACTGCCTCTTCTTCACCCGGTGGGGTACTAATAAAAAATAAATCCTGGCGCAAGCGATAAATCCGAGTACCAGCTCCCACGGCAGCGCCAGCGCCAGCCTGAGCGGGGGCTGGCAGCGCCGCCTGCACCACGGCCTCGGCCTGTGTGCTCTGGATCGTGAGCCGACCGTTGGGAGTATCGTCCCCGAGGCCTACCCCCCGCTGGGCAGCCTCGACTTCGGTCTGTACACCGCTGTAGATCTCGGCAATATGCCAGCCGCAAACCTCGGCAAACTGCGCCCCGAGCTGCTGGCAGGCTGGGTGTAAAGGCGTCAACTTGGCAGCCATCTCACATATTCAGCCTTTCCCCCTGAGGGTCGAAAAAAGCCCCGTGGTGAACGCGGGCCCGCAGCAGCTTTCCCCGCCGGTAAATAGTGAAAGCATTGCCCGCTTGCGCCGCCACTTCCCGCGGTAGCCAGCACAGCCCAATGGCTTGCTGCAAAGTAGGACTGAAGCGACTGGACGTTACCCAGCCGATAATTTCCAGTTCGCCCCCGGCATCGCGCTCGACGATTTGCAAACCCTCCTCCGGCACCTCCTCAGCCCCTTCCATCACAAAACCTGCCAGGCGCTGTCTGGATCCTTCGTTGGCCACCCGCACCAACTCGCGTTTGCCGAGAAAATCACTCTTGTCCAGCTTTACGGCCCAGGCCATATCAGCCGCGAGCGGGTCGGAGGTGGCATCGGTGTCCTGGCCGACGATGATGTGCGCCTTTTCCAGCCGCAAAATGCGCTGGGCTTCGACGCCAAAGGGCACGAGATTAAATTCGCCACCCGCTTCCATCAGCGCCTCCCACACGTGCAGCCCAGAGGCGGACGGGCAGTGGATCTCGTAGGAAAGTTCGCCGGTAAAACCGATGCGCAACAGCCGGCAGGGAACCCCTGCCACCCGGGCGGCGCGCACCCGCATATAGGGTAGAGCCTCGTTGGCCAAATCGCGCTCGGTCAGCTTTTGCAGTAGGGCCCTCGACTGCGGACCACTCAGGTTAAAAGCGGAGTACACATCGGTCAGATCCGTCAGGTGGACCCCCGCGCCCCATCCCGCCTGCACCCACCACTGCATCCACTCGAAAATGCCGCTGGCACCCGAGGAGGTGGTACTCATGTACCACTCTTCTTTTTTCGTATGGGCGCATACCCCATCGTCCAGCACGACACCCTCGTCGTTGCACATAACCCCATAGCGCACCCGCCCGACGCCGAGTTTGCGCCACTGGTTCACGTAGACGCGCTCGAGCAGATCCGGCACCCCGGGACCATTGAGTTGTATCTTGCCCAGGGTACTCACATCAATCAGTCCAACTCCCTGACGCACCGCCCGCACCTCGGCTTCCGGATCGCCGTAGTGCTCGGGACGCAACCACAGTCCGGCCACCATCATCTTGGCGCCGCGCTCCTGGTGCCAGTTGTGGATCGGAGTCCGCTGTACCGGTTCCATATTTTGCCCGGCCAGAGCGCCCAGACTCACCGGCTTAGCCGGAGGCCGCGAAGTAGTGCGGCCGGTTTCCTGCACGCTCTGCCCCCGGACTTGGGCGCACAGGTGAAGGGCGTTCATCGAACACATCTTGCCCTGACACGGGCCCATAGAAATAGTGCTGTAGCGCTTGAGCAATTCCATGCTATCGTAGCCCTCGGCCACGGCGGTTTCCAAATCGCCATCGGTAACGTCCTCGCAATAACACAAAAATTGCTTCTTTTTTCCCGCCGCCCTGACGCGCTCCGACGTGCGCCGCTTTTCAGCAGTTTTGCGCTCTTCCAGGGCGGCGATCTCCGCCGCCTCCGGGGCGCTCCCCCAACCGCAAAAAGCCGCCGCCGCACCACCAGCCAGGCGCCCTTCTTCCAGTTGCTCCTCCACCCCGTGAGTGCCGCTGACGCGCCCGGCCAGATAAAAACCCGGCGGTAGATCGCTCAGCCGCATTTCGGCCCGTTCCTCATCGTAAATCGACCTGCCGCCGGCCGTGTATACAAGGTCTGCAGCCGGAGTCCAGCCCGCACTGACGACAATCAAATCGCAAGGGAATTCCTGTGCTCCCGTCCCGGCGCTGTGCCCTCCACCCTCCACGGGTGCTACCAGCGCAGCCCGCACCGCCCCGGCGCCGCGGGCTGCCAGGATATAGTGTTCGCCCAAAACCCTTACCCCTTCCATCCCCTCCGCTACGCCCTCGACTGGGCGCTCGTCCACCACGGCAGCTACCTGCACCCCCGCGGCGCGCAGATCGGCAGCCACCTGCCAGCCATCGTCATTGGCCGTCGCCACTACAGCACGCTCGCCCGGCTTTATGCCGAATAGGTGAATCAGGCGCTGCACTGCACTGCCCAGCATAACCCCCGGCAGGTCGTTGTCGTCGAAGAGCAGCGGTCTTTCGTAGGCCCCGGTTGCCACAACCAGGGCCTGAGCCCGGATTTTGAACAGACGCGTAGCGCGCACCGCCGCCAGCCAGTTGTCCTGGTACCAGCCCACAACTGCGGTATCGCTAAGCACCTCGATTCCCGGATGCTCTTCCAACTCCTTGAGCAAAGCGGCTAGCGGCGCGGCGGCGGCGGCAAAGCGCAGGTGACCTCCCGGAGCAGAATTTTCATCGCAGAGCAGCACCCGGGCCCCCTGTGAGGCCGCGCTCAGAGCCGCGCTGATGCCGGCTGGCCCGCCTCCAACTACCACTACATCTGCATGCAGGTACTGCTTGTCGAATGTACCCCAGGGCGTTTCTGGATCTACCTTTCCCAGACCGGCGGCACGGCGCAACATACCTTCGTAAAAGGGCCACAGGGACCGGGGATGGATAAAGGTCTTGTAATAAAAGCCCACCGGCATGAAACGCGAAAAGAGCTGATTCACGGACATCAAATCGCGCTCGAGCGAGGGCCAGACGTTCTGCGCCTGCACTTCCATGCCCTCTTCTACCGGCTGCTGGCAGGCCCGGACATTGGGTTCGTCGCCCACCTGCACCAGACAGTTGGGGCAGTGTCCGGAACAGCATAGCAAACCGCGCGGACGATGATACTTGAACGAACGGCTGAGAACTCGAACTCCAGCGGCCGTCAGCGCCGAAGCAATGGTATCGCCGGGATGAGCACTGTAAACTTTGCCATTAAAAGAAAAGCGGATGCTGGTCGAACGGTCGAGCACTTCTCCCGCTTGTGCGGGGAGTCGATTGGGGCCTCTGTTGTGGCCGGATTCGCCGGCTATAGCTCGTTCTGACTGCACTTCAGACATCTCCACTGGCCGTATCAGATGACCACTGATAGGTTTTTAAGACCTCGCTGGTACGGGTATGGCGCTCGGCTAAAAACCACATACCACAGCCGGAATTGTGATACCACCACTCCTTCTGCACGCCCATGGTATTATCGCGCATATAAAGGTATTCGACCCACTCTTCTTCGCCGGCGGCCATGGGATCCTGGGGCCGCGGCTTGTACTCGCCGCCAAAGCGGAATTCGCTGGCATTGCGAGGTCCGCAATTAGGACATTCCAGAATCAGCATAAACCCTCCTAATGGCCCACCGAAGCGGCGCCCTTTTCCCCTACCAAATCGCGCTCGGCAAAGCGCGATAGGCGGAAGGGAGCGATCAACTCCGGGGTGCGCCCGCTGGCGATCAACTCGGCCATAGTCTTGCCACAAATTGGCGATGCTTTGAACCCATAGGTACCCCAGCCCACATCCAGCACGAACCCCTGCACCGGCGTAAAACCCATGAGTGGGCTGTAATCTGGCGGCATTTCGCATAACCCGGCCCACTGCCGCAACACCCGGACCTTGCTTAGAAACGGAAAAAGTTCGAGCATATGGCCGGCTATGCCCTCGAGGAAATCCAGTGAAGAATCGAGACTATAGGAAGCAAAGGGATCGACGCTGGCACCCATTACCAGCTCGCCCCGATCGGACTGGCTGACATATACGTGCAGACTACCCGAAACCACGACCACGTTCAAAAAAGGCTTGAGCGGCTCGGTCACACAGGCTTGCAAAGGAAAGGTATTCATGGGCAATTTGAGTCCCACCATGGTCGCAATGGTCGAGCCCCAGCCGGCCGTGGCATTATGTACCATACCGGTTTTGATGCGTCCTCGGGTGGTTTCCACACCCCTCACTTTGCCGCCCTCTACATGAATTCCGGTTACTTCGGTCTGCTGATGGATGTGGACCCCGCGCTTATCGGCCTGATGGGCGAAACCCCAGACCACGGCGTCGTGGCGGATGATACCGCCAGGCGGGTGGTAAAGCGCCGCCAGAATCGGGTAGCGGGGATGGTCGCTCAAATCGAGGGGACACAGACGGCCGATTTCGTCGGGCCAGATCAGGCGCGAGTCCACTCCCTGGAGCTGGTTTACCTCGGCGCGCCGGCGCATGGTATTGACCGCGCCGTCGGTGTGGGCCAGAGTCAAATGGCCACGCTGACTGAACATTACATTGAATTTCAGATCCGCCGACATGCGCTCGTAGAGCTTGACGCTCTCATTGTAAAAGAGCACCCCCTCGGGGGTGAGATAATTACTGCGAATGATGGCGGTGTTGCGGCCACTGCCACCAGAGCCGATATAGTTCTTATCTAGCACAGCGACATCGGTGATACCGTGTTCCGTGGCCAGATAGTAGGCACATGCCAGACCGTGGGCACCGCCGCCGATGATCACTACGTCGTAGTGATCTTTCAGTGGCTGAGAACGCCACATCCGAGGCGGCGGGCCGCTGCTGAAACCCTGGCGAATAAGTCTGAAAGGCATCTGCGTTTCTCCTCCGGGAGCACACAATCTATGGAGCACGCGCAGATTGGTCAAATCCCCGACCGCAGCCTGCAAAGCTCCCCAGGCCGAGTGAAAAATGGGATGTGTAGATGCAGCAATCCGCGGCAGCCTTGTAAGCGCGCAGATCCCCAACTAAGCGCACCTAATTGAACGAACCTCCACCACCAAAATCCCCCCCAGCTTTTGCGCGCGACCAGTTCGGCAACCCCTTGCGTTGCCGGCCCGCGGCATCGGCTTTAACTGGCGACTCCCACTGCGCTAGAAAAAACCAGCCGCCCCAAAACCAACCGGTCATTCTACACGAGAATCACAGCGGCAGCAGTTACTCATTAAGCGGGCAATAATTCGTCGATGGTACTAAGCAGCATTTTTATATCGATAGGTCGGGTCAGGACGCGATCTACCCCGATGGTCTGCAGGGCAATATCCTCGCCAGGCTTGAGAACGCCGCTGACGACGATAATCGGCACAGTGGCACCGCTGCTTCTGAGAATGTGAATGGCGTGCTCGCCGCGCATGGGCAGGGCCAAATCTGTAATTACGAGATCGACGTGGGCAAAATTTATGGCGCCGAGAGCCAGTTCGGCATCGGAAAAATTGATCGCCTTGTGGCCGCTGTGCTCCAGCACCCCGGCGAGGACCTGCCGCATCTCATCCTCGGCTTCTATAATCACTACAGTGGCCATAGGGTAGCTCCTCAGATTTAGAAACCCCACCCGAAATACTCAAAAGATATCTGAAAATATCACACTTACCCGCCCCTGTCGCAAGCGGAACACCCCGAACTCGGAGCGCAAATGAGCCCGGCGACTATAGCAGTGGCCGGGCTCATAACCGAGGGTGCAGAAGGCGACTCGCTCCAGGACCACTTCCTTCCCTAGTGGGATTTCTCCCACTCTCTATTGCGCTAAACGGCATTCCGCCTGTTCAGAGCAGCTCCAAGGCCCGCAGCGCCGCGGTCCCGTCTAGTTGCGGCTCGCCATACTGCAGGATCGACATCAGGTATTCCTCCCCCAGGCTGAAAATGTGCCAGCACCTCTGCCCGCCCCGCTCCTGCCCTACCAGGAGCAACTCTCCAATTTGTTCCAGATCGTAGCGCCGGCCCATTGCCCTCAGGCTATCGGCGAGAACTTCGGGCACCTGCATCCAGACGTGGCCCTCGTTGCGCCGCACCACCGGCAGCAACTCCCGCCAGTAAATCTGCTCGGCAGGTACCATATAGAGGCGATCGGCATTATCTGCGATCTTCCTGGCAAGCCCCAGGTGCTGCAGCAGGCGCCGTTCGGACATGCCCTTTGCGGCCACCGCCGAATTCAGATAGGTACCCCTGGAGCAGAATACATCTACGATCCAGTAGCCTTCTTCAACTTCCAGACGCCCCATTCTCCCCCGGCCAATGCCG
>CAXFTV010000542.1:0-12261 GCA_964005845.1 uncultured bacterium | reverse complement strand
TATTTCCCTCGGTAGCGGCGACGTTCTACACCTGATCTACTTTAACGACACCGACGACGATATCGAGCATAAGACTTTGCTGGCCGATTCCTGGACGCAGGCCGGCAGCACCGGCTGGAACCAGACCCTAGATGGCGCGGATGTGGACGATTTTGTCAATACCGCCAGCGCGGTTGCAGGTGATGGGCTGGAGACGGACGCGGTGTTTTACTTTCCGACCGTAGTAGTCGACCGGCAAAGTTCACCAAACAAGGTCTACGCCCTCTACAAATTCGGCGATGCCACCTTTGAAACCATCTTCTTCAACAATTATGTCTACGATAATGCCATCGGTGCCAATGCCGGCTGGAATACCAGCTCGGCCGCCCCTGTTTGGAGTACGGCCAATACCAGTGTTTTCAGCGATGGTAACTCGAACTACAACGTCGAACTCGACTGGACCGTGACCGAGCGGGTCGGAGCCCTGGTGGACGACCGGCTGGCGAGCAGGGGGGAGTTGCACATCGTCTTTTCGGCCGGCCACAGCAGTGAGACCGCCGCCGATCCCCACGAACACGATATCTACTACGGCTATTACAACGGCACCAGCTGGACTTTGCCCGAAATCGTTGCCGACGACGATTCCGATGTCACCGGGACAACCGGCATAGAGGATGGGATTGCCAGTGGGGACGTATTTCTCAGTGCACCGGCCATCGCCAAGGGGACCGGTGAAGCCAATCTCTACATGGTCTTTGCCGGCGGTGCCAACGAAGGGATGGGGGTTGACTTTATCAGCGATGTGAATCAGCACGCCTATTTTAAAGTTCTGGGCCGGGTGCTCACCTCCGAGGACGAGTCCGTACCGGTAGGAGGATTCGCATACAATCTATCCTATGCGCCAATCAACCCCCACAGCATCAGTTCCGAAATAACCAACAACATGGTGATGGTGCATGTGGCCGACAATAGCAGCGGGGATGCGCTGGGCGCCAAGGCCAAGACCGAGGATGGCTTCCTGGCCGGGGACTGGGAGACCGTAGGTGCTACGCTGGCCGACGATGACAAGTTTTTTGAGGGCAGGATCAACGAAGATACCTCCTCCACACACGAGTGGGGAGACGACGACGACAAAGTCGATCTACTGGTAAAGCTCAATGTCCTTGGCAGTGACTCCTCGACCAATGTGCAAGAGATTACCAATAGCACCGCCAGTGCCGTGGGTACGGGTAAAGGGGCGAGGTCCATCCGGGTGGGCACTGACCCACGGGGGTCTTTCGTAGTTGCCAACAGTTTTTTTCTGCTGGGGGCCGATATCGACATCATCGATTCCAATACCGCTCCGTTCGTCAGTATCCAGCAACCAGATGGCATCGCCGATACCGCCAACACGCATTATATCATCAACTACGACCTGAGCGACGCGGACGACGATATCTCTGCCAGCGGGTTAAAGCCTTCCCTCTACGCTTCGCGGGACAGCACCCTTTCCACGGTACAGGAAATCCGCATCTTCGGGACCTTGATTGCAAATGAAAATGACCGCAGTAGCGTATCTGCCGATGGCACGGACGATTTTCTTGCCGGCACGAGTCAGACCTATACCTGGGACGATCCGCCCAGCGGGTTGAAGAATCTACTTTTCGCCAGCATACAGCAGATTCCAAGCGGCAACTACTATATCTATCTGGTGGCGGACGATCAGAAAAATCCGCCGGTTTTTGCGCGCAGTCCCGGGGCTCTGAGTATCATCCACAAGCCGATCGTCGATCAAGTCGATCCAATCGCGGCGGATACCGTCGATACGGGAGTAAGGACGGGGGAACTGGCCAATCCCTATGATCTCGACTTTGCAGTGAGGGACTTCGACCTCCATGGCACGGCTGAGGTACAGCTGTTCTTCTCGGCCGTGAGTGGACTAAACTCGCTGTCCGTCGCCGGCACCTTTCCCAATCAGAAATTCGCTCTGGGCAAGAGCGTGGCGGGTACCCGGGCCACTGCTATCACCAACTCGGACACCTTGACCAGCGCCGATAGAGAATTTTCCTGGGACGTTCAGGATTCGGTCTTCGTAAACGGGGATTCAACCACCGTGGCCGAGGGGGCCTACTTCATCTATCTGGTGGCCAGCGATTCTGAAAATAACGTCGTTGGCCAGAGCTCCGCTCAACTAAGCGTCAAACATTCACCCTCTTTTACATTCTACGAACCGCCAAGGGATACCCACCGCCGCATAAATTCCCGTTCCCAGCCGGTCTATACCATCCAGTGGCAAAAGGGACGGGGCGATCGGGACTTTGACGACAACGCCGTCATCGATCTCTACTTTAGCACCGACAATCCGGCCACCATCAACTACGAGGATTTTCCCGATTCGCTGCTCAAGGATGCCGATACCCGGGTCATTGTCAAGGGCCTGAGCGAAGACGGCGATAATGCATCGGATATGTACGTATGGGATTTTCGTACGCCGCCCAACGATGTGCCCAAAGCCAGTATCGATGGCAAGGTCTGGCTCTACGCCATCATTAGCGATGCCAAGGGCAATAGCCAGGTAGCGCTGGGGGGTGCCCTGAGCCTGACGCACGAACCGCATATCACTTTGTTGAGTTCCGATTTGGACGATTATAGCGGATTTGAGAAGAACGATATGCTGCGGCTCTCCTGGGACGATTACCTGGTCGACGATGGCAGCGGTACCGACGATGGGTATATCAGATTGTACGCATCGCCGCCACTTACTACTTTCAGCACGCTGGCACAGCTGGAAGCAGATGTCCTGGCGGGCAACTCGTTTTTAGTCAATAGTTCGGATGGCACGCTGACTGGAACCATTCAGACCATCCGCGAAGACAGCAGCAATTTTTTCGATTGGAATACCCGGCTTTTCGGCACCGACGGGTCTACCTATCACGTATATGCTGGGATCAGTTCAGATGAGACTTTCAGTAATAATTCGGCCACGACTCTGAGCAAGAGCACCTCAGTGCTGAGCATCGACGGCATCACGACACTGCCGAAGAATATCACCACCATGCCCTCGCAGCAAACCGTGGCCATAGGGGATACCTTGACCATGGATGTGATGGTCTATCATCCCCAACAAATCAATTTAGTCCAGATCGTGCTGAATGTAGGCAGTGGCAATTTTTCGGTTGTAGACCAGGGAAGTGCTGCCGGCACCCAACCCTTCATCGACGCGAACAGCATTTTTAGCGGCACTAACCCCATTGAAAATACAGTCGACAATAGCAATAATCTGCGCTTTTCCAAATCCTCTTTTGTGGGTGAAGTAGTAGGAACTCAGACCCAGCCGGATAGGCTGGCGCGTTTTCAGCTGGTAGCTCTCGAGAGCCTGGAAGCCTCTCCCAGCGTAGTTTTCTCCCAGTATGAAACGGGTACTGTTCTGGGGCTTGTTGGGCGCAGCGATCCCCTGGACAATTCCAACGATGGGCTCAGTCTGGACAATCCAGTATTAACTCGTGTGCGGCGGGGTTTCATCAACGTGGCTTCCCTGGTCAAGCTGGAGGGGCGCACCCTGGGAGACGGTGATCACAGCACCCTGCTGGACGTCCATCTGCGCCGTCCGGGCAGCACCATCGATCTGCTCGAAGAAAAATTTCGCACTGCCAACGACGATCTCACTTCGACGACGGATACCATCGAGGTCACTACCAATTCGAGCGGTGCCCTGACGCTGGTGAGCGTGCCGGCCGGTCGCTATGTGCTGACGGTAAAAGATACCAGCCACGTCAGCGGGCGCACCGACACCTTTACCATACGCAATGGCGATGACCTGACCATCGGCACCGATATTGCCGGTTTATTCGGTTCGGATCTGCGGGGCGATCCCACTTCAGTTTTACCCACGAGCGGGACTCAATTGATAGCCGGGGATGCCAGCCAGGACAACGAGATCAACGAGGATGATGTCAACGTGATCATTGCGGCCTGGAGCACTTCCTCTACGGCGGCGAATTTCAAGGCTCAGGCCGATATCAACAATGACGATGAAGTAGGAGCCGTGGACCTGACGGTGACGACTTCGAATTTCGGCAATAGCGAAGGATTCGGCGCCCCGCCAGTGTTCAAACCCCTGGTCGAGGGCGACAACCGCGATGCCTTCCTCGAAATCCGGCCCCTCTTCGACGGGCGGCGTCCTCTGGTGGGGGGACAGCTGATCGATCTGGAGGTAAAAGCTCTGGAGCTGAATGATCTGGCCGGTTACGAATTTGATCTCCACTTCGATTCCAGGATTTTGCGTCTGGTAGTGGAGGAGGTGGAAAGTGGCGAGATTTTCTCGGGCAATCCCCATGGCTCGGTTTTTGAAACGCGTGTGCAGGATGGACAATTGAGTGTCATTGGATCCCGGATCGGCAAGGTCTGGTCGGCCCAGGGCGAGGGGAGTTTGGCGCGCCTGCGCTTCGAGGTCTTGCAGGGGGGAGGGACAGCTGAACTGGCTGCTGCCATTAACATAGGTGAAGGCATTTTACTGGATACGGCCTACCGGCAGGAGGCGGTGAACTGGCGCCAGAGTCTGGCCGAACTGCTGCTGCCCTCCCGGCCTGATCTGGAGCAGAATTATCCCAATCCTTTCAATCCGACTACGGTTATTCCCTTTGCCCTACCCGCGGGGAAAGAAGTTGATCTGGCCATCTATAATGTCCTGGGGCAGAAGATTCGCACTCTGGTAAAGGGACCTATTGCAGCGGGCTACCACACCCTGATCTGGAATGGCCGCAATGATGCGGGGCATCAGGTTTCTTCGGGAGTTTACTTCTACTTGTTAGAAACCGGTCAATTCCGGCAGACCCGCAAGATGTTACTGGTCAAATAGGCAGATGCGAAACTGGATATACAGCGTATTAATGTTGAGCGCCTGGAGTGGCCTGGCGGGGGCGAGTGTGCCGATTTTTGAGAACCGGACTCCGATTGGTTTTGCACCGGCTGACAGCTCTAGCAAAGCCGATTTCGTCGTCGGAGAAGAAGTTCATCTGCGGGTGGATTTGAACCAGGCCGTCACCAATGCCTATCCTTTGTTCGGACACTTTCACAGCCTGGAAAAAAGCGATCAGGTGGGCACTGTGGCCACCGATGGGATGCAGGTGGACATCGCCATAGTGGATGTCGTGCCCTTTGGGACCAACAGCGACCAGCCGGCACCGGGGGATACTACCGCTGCTGTCAACCCGGCCATCCATATGGCATGGATCGAAGAAATAGGTACCACGGCCAATAGCGGTACGATCTACAACGGTGGTCTGACGCCGGTCTACGAGGTCAAATACGCCCGTAGCTTCGACGGCGGTGCCACATTCAGCACTCCAGTTAATGTGGCGAATGATATTAGCTACCACATTTTGACCACCGGTGATAACAGCTCGTTTTCAACGCTGGATTTGGAAGTCGATAGTGCGGGCAATCCGCGGCTAGTCTTCGCCTTCATTTCAACTGCGGACCGGGCGCGCCATGAGAACGTTTATTTCTCTTATTCCCAGAACGGTGGCGGCACCTGGTTGCCGAGTAGCGGACCGCTCGTGGTCAACGACTCGGGGACCGTGGGCAATAGCGAAGGCAAAAGTTGTGCCTTCCCGCGGATGGCCATCGACGACCGGGACGATATCTATATTTCCTACGTGCGCGGTCTGTCCAGTATCACGGCAACGAGCGATGTGATGCTGGCCAAGGTCAATCGCATACCGGCTACTTTTGCAATGCATGCGGTGGGCGAGAGCGGCACTGCCGGCACCGGGGGAGTGCGCCTGAGCATCGATGGCGAGCGCCACATGGGACCGGATCTGGCCATCGGCGATGGGAACGCCCTGCACGCACTCTATTTCAACGACACCGACAACCGCATCGAGCACAAACGCGTCAATACCGACACCACCTGGGCCGATGTGAGTACTGGTAACTGGAGTTCGGGTGCAGACGGCGCCTCGGTAGCTGCCTTTGACAATGCACCGGCCACCAATGAGGCCTTGGAAAAGGGTGCGGTCTATTATTTTCCGACCATTGCAGTAGACCGCAAGCGCTTGCCTGATAAAGTATACTCGGTGTTCAAGTTGGGGGTGGACAATTCGCCCAGTACATCCGACGAAGGGATCTTTTTCAATCAGTACGACGACGACGGCAGCGTGGGTGCAGGAGCCAACTGGGGCACGGCCACCTCGGTGTGGAGTAGCGCGCCATCGCCGCTTTTTGTGGATGGCAACCAGGTTTACAACATCGAGCTGGACTGGGAACTTACCGAGCGCGTCGCCGCCCTGGTAGACGATCGCCTGGATGACCGCGGCGATCTCCACATCGCCTTCTCGGCCGGATACAGCAGCGGCGGCGAGCACGATATTTACTATGCTCGTTATAATGGTAGCGACTGGAGCTTGCCGGAAAAGGTGGCCGACGATGATTCGGATGGCACCGGTACGGAGGACGGCATCGATAATGCGGACGTATTTCTACTGAGCCCGGCTCTGGCAGGTCATCCCGACAAAGAAAATATCTACCTGGCTTTTGCCGGGGGCAGCGGGGAGGGCTTTGGCATTGACAATCTCACCGATGTGAACCACCGCGCCTATTTCAAGGTGCTGGGGAGAGATATAACATCGGAGGACCAGTCCGTACCGGTGGGAGCCTATGAATACACCCTGTCCTATACGCCGGTCAACCCGCAGGGCGCGACTGCGGAGATCGAAAACAATCCGGTGTACGTGCTCCTTGCCGATCCTGCTACGGGTCGGGGTTTAGGGGCGGCGGGCAAGAGGACCGATGGCTTCCTGATTGGCGATTGGGAGGCGGTGGCCACTTCATTGCTGACTGACAACGACAAATTTTTTGAGGGCCGGGTCGACGAGGATTCCGATTCGACCAATGAGTGGGGAGATGATGACGACAAAAATGGTTTGCTGGTCAAACTGAATGTCCTGGGGAGCGATTCCTCCACCAACGTGCAGATTGTCAACAACAGCACCGCCAGCGATGCCGGCACCGGAAAGGGATCGCGCTCGGTGCGGGTGACGGCATCTCCGACCTTTTCTTCTTTTGTAAGCGCGGGCAGTTTTTTTGCCCTGGGGGCCGATATCGATATAGTCGTATCCAACAGTGCCCCCACGGTGAGTATCTCAAATCCGGATGGGAACGATGACGAGGCCAATACCTCTTATACCATCAGCTATGATCTGCAGGATGGCGACGATGCTTTGAGCGGCAGTTTGAAAGCAGCGCTATATTTTTTTCCCAGCGCCGGTCTCAAAACGGTACAGGACATCCGCATTTTTGCAACCTTGATCGCCGATGAAAACGACGTGAGCAGCAATAATGCGGCCGGTACCGACGATCTGACCGAGGGCACTGGTCAGGACTACACCTGGGACGATCCGCCCGACGCCTTGAAAACTTCGGCGCTCTTCGCCTCCATCCACAAGGCCCAGAGCGATGACTACTATATCTATCTGGTGGCGGACGATCAAAAGAATCCGCCGGTCTTTGCGGTAAGTCCAGGGCCCCTGACCATAAAACACAGTCCCATTATACAGCAGATCGATCCGATTGCGGCCGATATTGTGGACTCGGGTGTGCGCACCGGATTGCAGGCTTCTCCCTACGACCTGGATTTCACCGTTGTCGATTACGACGGCGAAGCCCAGGTACAGCTGTTTTACGCTTCGGTGAGTGGCATTACCACAGTTTCCGCGACCGGGGTTTATCCAAATCAGCAATATGTTCTCGGTAAAAGTCTTTCCGGCACCCGGGGTACGGCCATTACGGAATCGACTTCCCTGACCAGCCGGGATACCGAATATTCCTGGGATATTACCAGTCCAGTGGTAGTTGAAGGGGGTTACTACCTGTATGCAGTAGCCACGGATTCGGTCAATGTGTCGGTCGGCAATAGCACGATGACCTTAAGCGTGCAGCACTCACCATCTTTCGAATTTTACGAACCACCCAGGGATACTCAGCGGGATATAGATACTGGATCGCAGCCGGTCTATACCATCCAGTGGCAGAAGGGACCGGGCGATCAGGATCTCGATGACAACGCTACCATCGACCTGTATTTCACTACAGATGATCCGGCGGTGTCCGATCATGCGACCGCATCGGGAGCTGCTTCCACCTCTCTGCTCAGCGACGTGGACACCAAACTCATTGTTAGTGGGTTGAGCGAAAATGACGACGGCAAGGACGATATGTACGTGTGGAATTTCCGCGATCCTCCAAATGCAGTGCCCATAGACGGCGAGCGCGTGTGGCTCTATGCCCGGATAACAGATGGTAGCAATACTAGCGTGGTGCGCGGTGGAGCCCTGCTGGTAAGGCACAATCCCTACATCATACTGGAAACCCGCATGCCGAAAATCAACCAGGGGGATATTGTGCGCCTGGAGTGGGACGACTACATGGTGGATGATGCATCAGTTACGGATGACGCCTACATCCGGCTCTACGCTTCGACTGCGGCAAATCACACGACCCTGCAGAGTTTGGAGGAAAACGTGGTCGGCGCCGGGGGCCGTGACGATACTTACATAGTCAATAGTTCCAATGGCATGACCAGCGGCACCATCACATCAATTCTCGAAAGCAGTGGCAACGCCTTCAATTGGGATACCCACACCAGTAGCTTATCTTTCCCCACCGGAACCTTTTCGGTCTATGCAGGCATCAGCGCAGATGCGACCTTTTCCGACAACGCCACCGGGCGGGTAAGCAAAGCGTCTAACCAGGTGGAAATAGGCTTGTTTTCGGGCATCAATTCCCACCTTTCCCTGAGTCCAAGCAAGGTGATGGCAAGCGTGGGCGATACTCTCTTATTCGAGGTCTTGGTACAGTCCGGAGGGCTGGCCACCGACGCCATCGAGCTGGAACTGGATCTGGGTACCACACTATTGACGATATTGGATTCGGGTAGCCCTTTTGCCGATCTGGGCATAGTCTTCAACGGGGGCACGGAGTTGACCAATTCCAGTGCTGGCAGAACGATCAGCTATGGCAAGCAAAAGTCCGGTGGTGAAATTCTCGGTACGAGCGCCGACCCTGTGCGCCTGGTCAGTTTTCAGGTGAGGGTAGAAGCGGGTCTCAGCGGGGTAAAAAATATCAACTTCAACGACGAAAACACCAGTTTGAGCATTGTGGGCAATACGAATCTGCTGAACAAAAGTTCGGGCATGTCCAGTCTGGGAGCACAGCTGGAGGCCACGGCGCGCGGCAGGATCCAGGCTACGGTGCTACTCGAAGGACGCGCTTCACCGATTGGCAATGGCGACCACTCGACCCTGCTGGACGTCCATCTGCGGCAGCCGGGAAGTACCATTGATATTACGGAAAGCCATTTTGTCAGCAGCAACGACGATATGATCGCCACGGCCGATACCGTAGAAGTGCAGACTACCAGTATCGGGGGGCTGACGCTGGTTAGTGTGCCGGCCGGTCGCTACGTGCTGGCGGTGAAGGATACCAGCCATCTGAGCGGCCGCACCGATACCCTGAGCATCCGGGCGGGCGAAACCCTGACCCTGTCTTCGGCCCAGGGCTTTTACGCCTCGGATGTTCGCGGGGATGCTTCGTTTCTGCTGCATCAAGCCGGCACCGAACTGCAGGCCGGAGATGTGACCGAAGACAACGAGATCGACGAGGACGACATCAATGCGCTCGATGCAGCCTGGGGCACGGATACTGGCAAGCCCAGGTTCAAGGCCGCCGATCTCAATAACGATGGCCGCGTCGGCGTGGAAGATTTGACTGTGACTACCTCCAATATAAACAATAGTACCGGTTTTGGGGCCCCCCCGGTATTCAAGCCGGCAGGGGTGCCGAAAAATGTCGATTCCGGTCTCGAAATTCTGGCTCCCGATGCCGGTGAATGGCGCCGGGGCGAAGAAATCGAGCTGATCTTCATGGCGCGAGAATTGAACGATCTGGCCGGTTATGCTTTCGATTTGAAATATGATCCAATGGACATGGATCTGGTTGGGGGAACCGCAGGGATGCGCGCAGCGGATCTGTTCAGAGAAAATCCACAGGGCTATTTCAAGCGGCTGCAGCACCGTCCCGGATTGCTCTCCGTGGCTGCTGCCCGCAGGGGCAAACAATGGTCGGCCAATGGCGCGGGGGAGTTGCTAAGGGTGCGGGTGCGTCTATTTCAGGATGGTTTCCCCAAGTCGCTGCAGGTGCAGAGCGGCAAGTTGCTCAATTCGAAATACGAGCAAAACGAGATCCGCCTGTTGAGCGATCCGCGCGAATTGGGCCTGCCGCAGGATTTTGCCCTGGGACAGAACTATCCTAATCCCTTCAATCCGAGCACGACTATTCCCTTTGCCGTGCCGGTGGCAGATGACGTACTGGGCACGGCGGTCCTGGCGCCGGTTTCAGTAGAGATCTTCAATATGCTGGGCCAGCAGGTGCACACGCTGGTGCAGGGCAACCTGCAGCCGGGTTATTACAGCATGGTGTGGGACGGGCGCAACAGTGCCGGACGGGCGGTAGCTACGGGGATCTATTTTTACAAGTTACAGGTGGGCGGAAAAGTGCAGGTCAGGAGAATGACGCTGGTGAAATAGATCTCTTCTGGCTAAGGACTTGCGGTCCTGTTTTTATTGCGGCAGATCTTTTGGGAAAATCCGCCGCAAATCGAGATTTCTGCTGTTTTACTTTATTATTTGCAAAGGTGCAAACTTTTGGACCTTTTTCGCTTTTTCCGCCTCGTCGCTTACCTGGATGCGATACAGGTAGGTGCCATTGGCCAGATTTTCATCGGGTTTCCACTCTATCTGATTATAGCCCAATTGCGTGGTCCCCTCTAATTCGTCTACTTGCTTGCCGCCGAGAGAAAAAACATGGATTTGTACAGCGCTGGCCGGGGCCAGCAGATTATAGGTAAAGTGGCCCCGATTTCCCCGGAGAGGATTGGGGTGAAATAACAAATCCGACAGCAGTGTAATGCCGCCCTCGCCTACCTGCACCTCAACCTGAGTGCGCGCCGAGTTATTAAAGGTATCCCAGGCTTTCAAGCCAATTACGTGGGGACCCGGAGTCAATTCCGGCAAAAGGTATTCGAGGATGCCGCCGCGGTAGTCGCCTCGGGTGCTGGTGAAAAAGCGGGTCACCGGGTAAGTAATCTCGTCGATATAGAGCACGATCTCGTGTCCGGTTTCACCGGTTACGTTGATGCCGCTTTCATCCCAGATAGCGGTGCGCAGGAGCGGGTGCCGGGGTACGAAACTACCAGTTTGAAAGGGCTCTTGACCTGCAAAGCCGATGTCGATCCGGGGCCCCTGATGGTCTGCGATTACCTCCTCGGCCGTGCCGGCCAGTGACAGACCTTCGACCGCGCCGAAGGCTGCGGGCCAGCCTTCGGCCCACAGATAGGCACTGATGCGTCCGTTGACGCCCCGGTAGGTGATGTCCTTGGGCACTCGGAAGGCAGCTTCGAAACGGCCTTTCTGTACGGGAAATAGACCGCGAAATAGGGGGCCACCCATTTTTTCATAGGGCAATTTGTCCAGTTTGGTATTTTTTCCTGGAGTCGGGAAAAAGGAACCTACCGACGAATCAAAGGCCTGCACCAGGGCCTGGCCGCTGTAGGTGGTCGCCGGTTTTCCCTCAGCTGTGAGGACGCGGCCCTGAATCTGAATCTCTGCCAGTGCCCTCAGCGTATCGGCGACTTCCAGTTCCACCCCATAGGGCGGCAGGGCCAGGCGCGTGGCCGGGTCCCCGATCAGGGCATAGCGCTGGACGATGATCCGTCCCTGGGGCGTCAATTTATCCCATATCAAACGCTTGGCCTCGGTCAGGGCCTGGCCCAGGGGTACATGAGAGCGCCCGCTGCGATACATCTGCTCGTGGAAAGCTCGTGCCAGCACCATATTGGTGGCATGAAAGCCGACTCGCGTCGCCGAGATCATGCCGATGATGCCGCCATCGGACTTTTTCAGCATGAGTTCGGGCATGGCCGCTCGGACTGGATCGTCGAAGACGCCGATCTGGCTGGCCGCCGTATACACAAAGGGCAGGCGTCGACCGTTGGCGATGGCGCCGAAATCGCGCGATAGCAGGAACATGTGCTCGTGCGCCAGGGTTTCGGGATTGCCGTGGCCGACATAGGTCAGCAGCACTGCACCCTCATTGAACAGCCGGATGAATTCGTCGCGTGCCCGTGGCTTGGTCCGTCCCTCCAGGGGGTACTGGGCGATGTAGTGTTTTACCAGGTCGAGTCCTTGCGGCAATGATTCCGTAGCCAGCAATTCGCTGTCTTTCACGAAATAGGTCTCCTCGAGGTCG
>CAXFTV010000541.1:0-3398 GCA_964005845.1 uncultured bacterium | reverse complement strand
GGACCAGGTCGCGGCGGCGCTTGCACCGCACGGCCTGCGCCTCACCTCGCTACACGCCCAGTGTCCTCTCGAAGACGATGCCCTGCCCGCCGTCCTCGGGCAGCGGGCGGCCCAGGCCGCCGACCTGGGGGCCACCTATTTGTTCGTCAGCGCCCACGCCGGCGAGATGTCCAAACGGGAAGCCTATGAGCGCCTGCGGCGCCTGGGCGATGCGGTGGCCCCCCACCAGGTATACCTGGCCATGGAAACCCATCCCGACTTGTGCCAGAACGCGGCCAATATGCTGGAGACGATGGCTGGTGTCGATCACCCCTGGGTTGGGATCAACTACGATACCGCCAATGTGTTGTACTATAACGAGGGAGTAGATACTGTCGGCGAACTCGAGCGGGTAACCGACTACGTCCGGGGCGTCCATTTCAAAGATACCTGCGGCAAATTCAAGGATGGCAATTTTCCCGTTTTCGGCGAGGGCGTTGTGGATTTCGCGGCCGTGGACCAGGTGTTGACGAGCGGGGGATATACCGGCCCCTGCGCCATGGAGCTGGAGGGCCCCACCTTTAATGCGCAGGATAGGGCGGACCTGGCGGCCAAAGTGGCCCGCTGCGTGGATCACCTGCGGCGGGTCGGCGCATTTGCCTAGGGAGGGGAGACGGGTTTTTTGCCGTCTGCGATCCGGATAAAACCACGGGATTGCCTGCAACTATCAGGAGATTTTACCATGAGTGCAGCATTGCCTCTGGTCACCTACCCGGATCTGGAGAGCCAGGTTCGGGCTCTGGAAGAGGAAGGTTACGTCTATCTGCCCGGTGTCCTCGACGACCGGGAAGTCACTGCCCTGCGCACGGCGATGGATGGGCTGGATAAAATAGCGGCCAATTACGATCGGCACCAGACCCCCGAAAGCGGGGAATACTTGAACAAAAGCATCAACAATGCCTTTAACCGAGATATCCACTTCCTGCCCTATTTGGACCGGCCGGGGGTAATCGAGATCGAGGAAGCGGTGCACGGCGGCGATTGCCACGTCATCGGCATGACTGCGTGGATGACCGGTCCGGGGCGTCCGGATCAGACCCTGCACACCGACTGGCTGCCCGTTCCCCTGCCGCCGGATATCGCCGCCGATCCGCGCGTCAAGGTCCCCATCTTCATCACCACGGCCCACTATTACCTGGACGATTTGTACGAGGCGCTGGGCCCCACCCAGTTCGTGCCCGGCAGCCATCGCTCGGGTCGCAGTCCGGAGGGCGACGAGTCGTGGCAGGGGAACGGAGGCCAGGATATTCTGTGCCAGGCCGGCGACGTGGTTATTTTCCGCAGCGAGGTCTGGCACCGCGGCACCGCCAACACCAGCGAGCAGACCCGTTATCTCCTGCAGGTCCACTACGCAAAGCGCATGATCACCCAGAAGTTCCCGCCCTACCTGAACAAATTCCAGTTCGACGAAGAAATCCTGGCCCGGGCCACGCCGCGCCAGCGTCGTCTCCTCGGCGATCACGTGCAAAGTAATTACGATTGATCCGGAACAGCGTTGCCGTGTTAAAATGCCCCCAGCCCGCCACAGATCGGGATGCACTGGCCCGAAACATAGTCGGATTGCTCGGTGACCAGGAATTCCACCACCCGGGCGCAGTCCTGCGGCGTACCCAGGCGCCGCAAGGGGATGCGCGCCTCCAGCTGTGAGCGAATTTTCTCGTCGTTGCGCCCCTGGGCAATTGCCCGCGATGAAAGGATGAAGCCCGGCGCAATGCAGTTTACCTGAATGCCGCTGGGCCCCAGTTCTGCCGCCAGCACCCGGGTGTAGTGCACTACTCCAGCCTTGGCCACCTTGTAGGGCATGCCGCCGCCGTCTCCCTCGTTCCACAGTCCCGCCTGCGAGGCGACGGTGACAATTTTGCCGGCGCCAGCTGCGATCATGGGGCGGCTGGCAGCCTGGCAACAGAAAATGGTTCCCGTCAGATTGATGTTCATGATGTAGTGAAAGTGCTCCTCCGAGGTACTAGAGGCGGATTGCTCCTCGTGGGAGCGCAAGTTGCCGCCGGCGTTGTTTATCAGGATATCCAGCCGGCCGAATTCCTCCAGGGTGTGCGCTACCATGGCTTCGACCGCCTCTTTGTCGGTCACGTCGGCTTCTACCCCCAGAGCCCGGCATCCCAGGGCCTCCACCTCGGCCGCAACCGTGTCGGCGCCGAGCTCTTCGTCATACTCGCGCGCGGCGTCGAGATCGATATCGTTGATAACGAGGTCCGCACCCAGGCCCGCCAGATGCAAAACATAGGCTCGCCCCAGGCCCCGGGCACCGCCCGTGACCAGTGCCACTTTACCTTTGAGCTTCATCGGTTGCTCCTGCTCTTCTTAGCGCTATGGGTGTGAGTGGGCCGGCAGGCCATCGTGAGCGTGTTCTGCTATGCTGTGGTGTTCCTCTCCCGATGCATCCAGCGGATCTACGTGGATCGTCGCATTGGCCAGATACTGTAGCTGGTGCAGCAACTGGTGACGCAACTCGGTGGCGATGGCGTGGCCTGCCGGCACCGATAGCTCCGCGTCCACGGCGATGTTGATTTCGGCGTGCAGGCGATGGCCCAGCCAGCGGGCCCGCACCTGGGCGATATCGCGCACTCCATCAATGTGATGCGCGGTGTGTCTGATTTCGTCGATCACCTCCGGCTCTACGCCATCGAGCATGCGCGTAAAAATGGAGCGGGCGGACTGCCATACGATTCTGAGAATTGCCAGAGTGATGAGCAGGCCTATGAGCGGATCTGCCAGGGGGTAGCCCAACCAGACGCCCAGCGCTCCGAAGAGCACTGCCAGACTGGTCAGCCCATCAACTCGTGCGTGATAGCCATCTGCCACCAGCGCGGCGCTATTGATTTCCCGGCCCACCCGGATGCGAAAGAGAGCGACCACTTCATTGCCCAGAAAACCGATGATCGAGGCCGCTACCAGGGCGCCCAAATAGCTCACCTCCTGGGGATTAAAAAAGCGATTAATTGATTCGTAGCCGGCGACGACGGCGCTGAACAGAATGGTGAAGACTACGGCGACCCCGGCCAGATCCTCGACCCGGCCGTAGCCGTAGGGGAAGCGCTTGTTGGGGCGCAGGCGCGCCAGGGAAAAGGCGATCCACAGCGGAATTGCGGTAGAAGCATCCCCGAAGTTGTGGATCGTGTCGGCCAGCAGTGCCACACTGCCGGAGAGCCATACCACGAACACCTGCATGATTGCAGTGGCCATCAGACCGACAAAAGACCACTTGACCGCCCAGATCCCGCGCGCGGTGGTGGCGAGCGATGGGTCGACGACGCCGTGGGTGTGGCCGTGGCCGTGGTCGTGGCCGTGGCCGTGGTCGTGGTCGTGGCCGTGGTCGTGGCCGTGGTCGTGGGTGTGGTCGT
>CAXFTV010000540.1:0-2935 GCA_964005845.1 uncultured bacterium | reverse complement strand
TTCAGCAATTTCGCTTCCCACCCGGCGCCCTCGGCCTGGCTGCCATGTCGGCACTGGATCACGCCCTGTGGGATATTTCCGGCAAGGCCGTCGACCTGCCGGTCTACATGCTTCTGGGCGGCTCCGTGCGCGACCGCGTCCAGGTGTACAACGGCATCGGCGGCGACGGCCAGGAGGTTGCCGAAAGAGCCCATGCGCTCAACGAAAAATGGGGTTTCACCGCCTTCAAGCTCAGCCCTTTCCGGCTGGACCCCGACGCCAGTCGCTGGGGCCGGGTGTGTGCGGCGGCCGCCGCACATCTGGAGGGCATCCGCCAGCGGACCCCGGAGAACTGGGAATTCGCCTATGATCCGCACGCCAAGATCTTCGAGCCGATCCTCGCCCTGCAACTGGCCAATGCGCTGGCGCCTTACGATCCCTATTTCTACGAAGAACCCCTGCGCCCTGAACACGCTCCGGCATGGTCCAAATTGCGCCAGCAAATGCAGATACCCCTGGCTACCGGCGAGAGTCTCTACACCCGCTTTGAATTCCTCGAACTGTGCGCCAGCCAGGCCGCCGATATCATCCAGCCGGATATCTGCACCTGCGGCGGTCTGCTGGAAATGCGCAAAATCGCCGCCATTGCCGAAGCCCACTACGTCACTGTCGCGCCCCACAACCCCATGGGCCCACTGGCCACTGCCGTCAACCTGCACTTTGCCGCCGCCACCCCTAACTTCAAAATCCTCGAATACAGGCTGCCAGAGGGAATCGAATGGCTGGATGACCCCTATCTGCCCGTGGACGGGCACCTGGAATTGCGCGATCGCCCCGGCCTGGGGGTCGACGTAGTCGAAGATGCTATCGACCCGGACGAATACGCGCACTGGCAGCGCACCTGCCCAACCCGCCCCGACGGCGCCACTGGTTATATCTAAAAAGGAGGAAATCAACTATGAAGATCACCGCCATCAAAACCTATCTGGCACTCCACAGCAACCGCACCCGCGGCCTCATCAAGATAGAGACCGACGAAGGTATCCACGGTTGGGGCGAAGCCTATTCGGTCGGTCCCGACCTCTCGGTGGAACCCATCGCCGACTATATTTTCGAAATGATCAAAGGTGAAGACCCGCGCCGCATCGAATACATCATGCTGAAAATCACCCAGCAACTGCGCTTCCCCCCGGGAGGCATTGGCCTGGCGGTTTCGTCGGCGGTAGATCACGCCCTGTGGGATATCTCCGGCAAAGCCGCCGGACTGCCGGTCTACATGCTCCTGGGCGGCTCCGTGCGCGACCGCGTCCGGGTCTACAGCAGCACCGGGGGTAGCGACGGCCGGGAAACCGCGGAAAACTCCCGGCGGGCCAACGAGCAATGGGGCTTTTCCGCCTTCAAGCTCAGTCCCTTCCTGCTGCCGCCCGACTCCAGCCGCTGGGGCCGGGTCTGCAGCGCCGCAGCCAGCTACTTCGAAGATATTCGCAAACACGCCCCGGAAGACTTCGAATACGCCTTTGACCCGCACGCCAAAATATTCGAGCCCATTCAGGCCCTGCAACTGGCCAATGCGCTGGCCCCCTACGACCCCTATTTCTACGAGGAGCCCCTGCGCCCGGAACACATGCCGGCCTGGTCTAAACTGCGCCAGCAGATGCAAGTGCCCCTGGCCACCGGCGAAAGCCTCTACAACCGCTGGGAATTCCTCGACCTGATAGCCGCCCAGGGTGCCGATATCATCCAGCCCGACGTCTGCGTCTGCGGCGGCTTGTTGGAAATGCGCAAAATTGCCGCCATTGCCGAAGCTCACTATGTCACCGTCGCGCCCCACAATCCCATGGGTCCCATCGCCACCGCCGTCAATCTGCACTTTGCCGCCGCCACCCCGAACTTCAAAATCCTCGAATACATCCTGCCGCTGCATTCGGAATGGAAGGATTGGGTCGACGATCCCTATCTGCCCAAAGATGGCTATCTAGAGTTGCGCGATCGGCCCGGTCTGGGCCTCGAAGTGAACGAGGAGGCCATCAGTGGCAACGACTACGTCCACTGGCAACGCACCTGTCCCATCCGCCCCGATGGCGCCACCGGTTATATTTAAGGAGATGGAGTCCATGCTCAAAACCGACAATACGGCCCTGGTCATCATCGACGTACAGGGCAAACTGGCCAGCCTGGCACACCAAAGGGAAGAACTCTACCGCAACTTGCAAATTCTGATACAGGGTGCAAAAATACTCCAAATACCGGTTTGGTGGCTGGAACAATACCCCGAGGGACTCGGTCCGACGATCCCGGAAATCGCCGCCCTGCTAAGGGACCAGGAGCCACTGCCCAAACTGTGTTTCAGCGCCTGCGGTCAGGATCTGTTCAGAGAGGGATTGCGCGCCAGCGGCCGACGCCAGATCCTGCTGGCCGGCATCGAAACCCACGTTTGCGTCTACCAGACCAGCCGCGATTTGCTGGCGCGGGGATTCCACGTCGAAGTTGTGGGGGACGCAGTTTCTTCCCGCACGCCCGAAAATAAACAGATCGGTCTGGAGCGGATCGGCCGGGAGGGCGCTGCTATCACCTCGGTAGAGATGGTGCTGTTTGAATTGCTGCGCACGGCCGCCGATCCGCAATTCAAACAGATCGCCCGCCTGGTCAAATGAACCAGTCCGCCGGGCGCAGAACGATCGCTTCACCCAAGGTAAAACTGTTCGGAATTGCATTGGGAATAAAAAATGGCAGCGCTAAAATTGCGGTCGGGGAGTTTCTATAATTGACGTCCGTGCCTTTGCCTTGCGGGATGGATGCGCAGGCAAATGGTGCCCCAGTCATCCCCGGCGGCTTCCACAACAATGCCCTCGGCCACGAATCCCAATCCGGGTAAAACCCAATAGGCATGATTGCCGGACGGTACTAGGAAGCGGGAAATAACTCTCTGTATTCCCCCGCGAATTCCTCCGAGCCG
>CAXFTV010000539.1:0-3892 GCA_964005845.1 uncultured bacterium | reverse complement strand
TGGCCCATGCCGCCGCAACCAACCACACAGAGGGGAACCTTTTCCATGAAATGGCGCTCCTTTTATCGCTCTTCCCGCCTTGCAGGGGCAGGGGATATTATCGGTCTTGCCTGGACCCGGGCTCGGCTGGAGACGCGGGACCGCTACAATATAAGGCTCTCCCGGCGCTCTATCAAAGGCGCATGCGATGAGGGTTTCCGCACCGCGCTTCTTCTCTGATCCAACGCGGTTGCTCCGCAGGTCGGCTATTTATAGCAGAGGTGCAATTCGAGCTTTTCGAGGCTGATCCGGCCGTAGCCTGCGGCCGGGGGTTGACGCAGGCGCGCGCCGACGAGATTGGCGCCGATTGCAAGACAGGTGGGGGCCACGGCCACGGCCAGCCAGTGCTTGAAGATGTCGTCCTGCGGCGCGCTCACCGTCTCCGGGCGGGGGGTGCCGAGAAGGATGTTGTTGATTCTGAGCTCGATCAGGGAGGCAATCTGTTCGAGTTCAGTGCCGCTGCACAAGGCCGTCGGGACCTCAGCGGAGATGGCCAGACGGCCTTGTGCAGCGATTTTCTCCGCCGCACTGCTCACCTCGTCGGCCACCTCCAGCCGCAACAGGGCATCGGCCCCGCCCGCGGCGTCCAGGGGCGTGGGCAGGGGCGCCTGCATATTGCTCTGGAAATACATGTGGTGGGGCGTGTGCCAGTTGTCTGGAGCCGGCACGACGGGTTGGGCATGGCCGCCGCCGCGGCGCTCGACAAAAAACACCTTGTCTTTGAATTTGAGGGTTTCGGGGTTGCCGATTTCGGCGAATACCCGGCGCTGGGTCGGCCAGCCGGGGGGGGGCCGGGCGCCGCTATTTTGCGCTGCCTGCGGGGAGGGCAGCATTAGATTGAAGGTGTGCATGCCGTCGGGGTTCTGGCGCCACCAGTTGGCGCAGACACCGCGCCAGATCTCCAGGTCGGTTTCCCGGTAGCCGTCGGAGGAGTGGTGGTTGTCCCAGCTGGGGTAGAGCTTGATGGGGGTGCCCCTGGCGAGGCGGCGGAAGGCGGCGATGTCCACCTTTGCGGTGCGCGTGCCGAGGACGAGGATATCGATTAGAAATTCATCTATCCAGGCCTCCAAATCGAGGCCGTCGAAGTGGCATCCAGGCAGATTTTCCGGGACGCGGGCGGCGAGCAAGAGGGGGCGGCCTCGCTGCCGCTCGATTTCGAGCAGCGCCCAAGGGCCGTGGCTCATTCAAATTGTACCCGCAGCAGAAAATAAAGCGATTCTCGCGCCACGGGTTATAGCAAACTCTCCTCCAGCCCTTCTTCTTTTCGCCGTGCGCAGCGGCTGAAATTACTTGACTGTCCCACCGAAAAGACTCTTTATCTATCCCTATCTTAAAATGCACTGCGCGGCGGCCCTCGGTGCGGCCGCTCTATTTGCCGCTGCAGGCAAGGGAAAGGAGCCGGATATGAGGCTTATTATCACGGGGTGCGAGTACGCCGGGACGACGACGCTGGCGAACAATATAAGCGCCTGGGTCGAGCGCAGCATGGGCGGCCAGATGCCGACCCACGACCACTGGAAAATCCCCGAGCTTTCGCATCGGCCCCACACCAGGGAGGAAAACGAAGTCTTGCTGGCGTTGAGTCCGGCGCTGCGGGAGAGCTTTCAGCGCTACCACATGGACTACCACCTGCAGGAGGATTTTTACAGCGGCGCCCACCACGTCCTGGTGGGGTTCCACATCGACGAGGCGGTTTATGCACCGCACTACTACGGCTACGGCGGACGCGACGAGTATGCCGACCGCGCCTGGTCCGCCCGTCACATCGAAGGCCGCATACTGCAGATCGCTCAGGATACGGTACTGGTTCACCTCCAGGCCACGCCCGCGGCGATTCGCGCCCGCATGGAAAAAGAGCCGCGCGAGTTCGGAGTCGTGAAAGATGCGGATATAGAGTATATTCTACAGCGCTTCGAGGAGGAGTTCAGGAGGTCGTTTCTCAGGCAGAAGATCCAGATCGACAATACCGAGCTGACGCCGGAGCAGACGCTGGCCAGTTTCGTAGAGCAGATCCAGCCGCATCTGTCGGAGGCGGACAGGGCGCGGATTTTGACGCGCAACTTGCCGGCCTAGGCGCCACCGGTAGCAAGCACCACGAACTGGGGAGTTGTGCCCGGGGCGTTTTGTAGCGTCCGCGGTGCTCTATTCCAGCCCCTCTGCGCCCCATTGCAAATCATCCCGGAGCGCCCTAGTCGTTCTCCCCTTCTGCCATAAAAAACCGCACCGGGCTCGACCGCCGTATATGTGCGGTATTGCAAGTCTTAGTGAGCGATGCTATGGAAGGACCCTTTCAGTTGGCGGCACGCGTCGTAGAGACCCTTGTCAAGGAGAGGGGGCCTGCTGTCTTTTTGCTGCGGCGGATTGACGAGACGCCCGCTTACGCCTACTACCGCGGCTTTGTCGGGTGCACCAGCGGCGACCTGGCGCAGGCGCTGAAAAAGTGGTTCGATTCCGACTATCGCGTTTTCTGGTTCGCATACGTGGCGTCGGCGACTGCGGCCTTTGAAGCTCAGTGCAGGTTGTGGCACGAACTGGGTGGTCCGGCTGGAAAACTCGACAACGAGGACCATCCGCGGGCGGCTGGGACAGACCTCGTTCGCTGTCCCTCATGTGCGCCTTGAAAACTCTGATTGGAGCAATACCGTGTCCTTCTGGCTGAACAAAAGGCAGCTCGGACAGCTCCAGCGGGGATTCCAGAAAAAGGTGGAATGCCCGCTGCCCACCCAGGTCGTCTCGAGCGGTGAATGCATGCCGCCCGGGCAGACGCGTCAGCAGGCTCAGGTCGAGTCGCTGATCCAGGAAAAGGCGGCAGTATACGCCGCCCGTCAGCATCTCGACCGCGGACGCTATCTGCGCTCGCACAGCGGCATGGCCCTCGGTTTTATGGCCCTGAATCAGGTCTTTGGGGAGGTCTACGCAGTCGATTCGGTCGAGGCCGAAGACGAGGAAGCGGCCGCGGAACGCCACGGCCAAACCAGTGATCAGTTCATTTTTGACGTCCACACGCACCACGTACGCGACGACTATCGCTGGGAAGGACAGCTCTGGTTGCGCGCCGCCGCCCGCGGCGACATGTACGGAGAGACGCCCTGGAATCCGGCACTGGTCCACCAGGAACTCGATTTGAAGTACTACAAATTCGACTATTATCTGAAGGATATGTTCTTCGACAGCGACACCACGATGGCGCTGTTGAGCACCTCGCCCTCGGTCGATCCCTACAAAGTACTGCTGTCGGACGATCAGATCGTCGCCACCCGCAACCTGGTCAACCACCTGGCCGGCACCCGGCGGATGCTGGCCCACGGCGTGATCTGGCCGAGCGTGCCGGGGTACCTGGAAGCGATGGACCGGGCGGCCACCGAGCTGAAGGTGGATTCGTGGAAGGGGTACACCATTGGCGACGTTCTGGGGGCCGAACCGACCTTCGACCGGCCCTGGCGCATGGACGACGAAGAACTGACCTATCCCTCCTACGAAAAGGCCCGAAAATACGGCATCCGCAATATTTGTATCCACAAAGGCGTGCTTCCGGTCGACTACGAGAAAATTCCGAACTGGCAGTACGCGAGCGTCGACGACGTCGGCAAGGCCGCCCGGGACTGGCCCGACCTGAATTTCCACATTTACCACGCCGGCTTGAAGATGTGGCGCGACGCGCAGAAACTAAGCGCGGCATTCGAACAGAGCGGGCGCCTGGAGTGGATCGATGAACTGGCCGCTATTCCGCAGCGCTACGGGGTGTCGAACGTATATGCCGATATTGGCCTCTCATTCGGCGCGCTGGCGATCACCTACCCCCGGCTGGCTGCCGCGATGGTGGCCAAATTGATCAAAGGACTGGGCGCGGATC
>CAXFTV010000538.1:0-3969 GCA_964005845.1 uncultured bacterium | reverse complement strand
TTTCAGGGGCACGGCGACCTCGCGGGCCAGGATCTCTTCGGTCAGCATATGGGGCAGGTGCTCCCAGTTGATCAGGCCGTAGTTATGGCTGCCGGGGATAAAGCGGATGCAGCCGTTTTCCGTGGTCGAGTCGTCGAGCAGGAGCTGGCAGGTGATCTGGAAGTTGGAGGCGAAAAAAGCCCAGAACACCGAGTCCTGGTGGTAGCGGTTGGCGTCGGCGTAGGGGGGTTTGGCAAAGACCTGGTCGTAGTAGGCTTTGATGTTGGGGCCCATCAGGTCGGCGATGATATCGACGATGGCGGGGTGGCGCACGGTGGCGGCAAAGGTGTCATCGTAGCGCGAAGGCATGTTGACCTTGTTGATCGCATCGAGGGGATCCTCGATCGGGGCGCGGCGCTGGGCTCGATATAATTCTCCACCCCTGGGAAAGACCTGAGTGCCATTGCGGTGGTGGTGGGTGCCGTGCGGGACGGGTATTTCGACGTCTTGCACTTCGGTGCTACTGCGGCGGGAAACGTGGCGTTCGGGAAATTCGGGCACGCGACCCAGAACGAGGTTTGCATACCCGCGGCGCAGTTCATCCAATGCCGCTGGCGCGATCAGGTTTTCGACGACGAGGTAGCCGTCCTCGAAGAAGCGGGATTTCTGTGCTGGGCTCAGAGCCATGGTCGGATACTCCCGGTGTCACTTTTCGCGTGGTGTCCCTAAATATAATGTTTGGCCATGCAGGGTCGCCAGGGGTAAAAATTTTGGCGGCGCCAATGTGGACCAATCGGAGTTCGGGCGGTGGTGTTGCGCCTCTTTCCGGGGCGCTCTTCCAGGGCAATTTAGGCGCCAACTTAGTCCATTTGCAAGGGGAGTGCGCGCCTCGTGAGGTGGCCACGGCAGGGTCGGAGAAAATATCCCGGAACACAAAAAAAACAGGCGCTTACTTGTGTACGGGTAAGCGCCTGTTTAGATTAAAAATAATAATGGTGGCGCCTCGCGGAATCGAACCGCGGACACAGGGATTTTCAGTCCCCTGCTCTACCTACTGAGCTAAAGCGCCGCCATAAAGCGGCGTAAAATATAAACTCTTTTAACGGGTTGTCAAGGGAGCGATATGAGTGTATCCGTCATACCATTCAATATGCCCGAACCCATGGAAATACCCGAGAACATAATCCAGATGCTGCGGGAAATGCCTGCAGCTAAGGCCGTGGAGCGGGCCATGGAACTTTTGTTGCAGATCGAAGTGGCCGAAATCATGATCTACGAACGCGTCGATATCAGTGGCAACCTTGAGTTGGGAAGCGTGGTTGCCGGGGATGGTACCAGGGCCGAAGAGTTGAAGGCCTTGCTGGAGCGGGAAGAGTTCGTCGGCCAGGCGCTTGCAGATGCAGCTAATTCACTGGCGGGCAAGGCTTTTGCCTGTCAGTCGGCGCTGCTGTTGCTGGGACAAGTAGAGGAGGATGGAGAAAATCCCCTTCCAGCAGGGCTGAATGAATTTCTGCTGGAAGGGGGTAAAAGCGGCAATATAGGATTTATTTACGTGCTGCCCCTGTCTGCACAGGACGACCGGCCATTGGGTGCCTTGACCTTGATTCGTCCGGCCGCAACCGGGCCTCTCAACCACGAGCAGCCCAATATCACAGAACGGGTGCGGCGGGAATTGAGCCTTATTTTAGCAGGCTGAACCCTAGGCCAGAGAGGTTTCGACGATATTGTTCTCAAGCAGCCAGGTCTCGACTTCTTCGCCGCTGACGTCGGCCAGCATCTGGCCGTTGACCATTACGCAAGGGGACAGAGGCTGGCCGCTCTTCTGAACCATTTCGGCGTAGATCTCGGGGTTGTTGATGATATCTTTGTCTTCGTAGGCAAGATCGTATTTGCGGAAAACCTCGCGCACGCCGCTGCTCCAGCCGCATACAGGTTTCAGATAAGCGACGATTTCGGGTGTCTCGGCCATGATTTTTCCATCCTTTCCAGATAGTAGTAAATGAAGTGGCGCTGGCGGCGCCGGCCTGTTTATGACGAATATAGAAATGCCGATCTATCTGTCAAGCAAAAGAGATAGGATTTCATTGGCGATTGACGAAAGTTTCCCCCCGTATTACATTCGACAAACTCTTATTCATATCTGGAGTAGCCGCTTCTGGTCAGCTCCGGGCTTTACAATTTAGAAAAATCCATGCCACCTGAAGAAGTCCTTTACATAGACGGGGGCCAGCCGCTGCGCGGCGAAGCCCTGGCACAGGGATCGAAGAATGCGACCTTGCCCATGCTAGCGGCATCCTTGCTGGCCTCGGAGGGCGTGACTGTTTTGCGCCGGGTACCGCCTGTCAAAGACGTGCTGGTAGCGCTGGAAGTCCTGCGGCGCCTGGGGGCAGTGGTCGACTACGACGCGGTGGAGGAGGTGGCCTCGATCGATGCCACTCGGGTGAATTCGACCAGTCTGCCCGACGAACTGACGGCCCGATTTCGCGCTTCCCTGCTTTTTGTTGGACCACTTCTGGCGCGTTTTCGCAAGGCCCAGATCAAGGAAATAGGGGGATGCAGCATCGGCCAACGTCCCTGGGATATCCACCACCGCGGCTTTGCCCGGTTGGGTGCCACAGTCGAAGGGAAGAGCGGGGGTGGCATCGAGGTCTGCGCCAAGGATTTGCGGGGTGCTTTTACCTATTGCGATGTGCCGACGCATACCGGGGTGGAAAACCTGATCATGGCAGCCAGTCTGGCCAGGGGCGAATCCCTGATCGAAAATGCCGCCTCGGATCCGGAAATCGGCGATTTTGCCCAGTTGCTTATCAAGATGGGGGCCAAAGTCGAAGGCGCCGGTACGCGCACCGTGAAGATCACTGGCGTCGATAAATTACACGGGGCGGAACACACCGTGATGTACGATCGGCTGGATGCGGGTATGCTGATGATGGCCAGTGCCATTACGGGCGGCGATGTCAAATTGAAAGGCGTGTGCACCGAGCATTTGCGGGTTTTTGAGGCCAAATTGCAGCAAATGGGGGTTGGGATCACCCACGATGGCGAATGGACCCGAGTCCGTGGTCCCAGGGAACTTTCTCCCATTAATGTGATAACTACTTTCTATCCGGGTTTCCCGACCGATTTGCAGCCCAGTATCACGGCTCTGGCCTGTGTCGCTCGAGGCGATAGCTATATCCGTGAAACTGTTTTTGAGGACCGCTTTGGACACGTAAAAAATTTACGCGCTTTTGGCGCCAATCTTTCGCCTGAGAAAGATCGCCTGGTTATCGTCCGGGGGCCGGCGCAGTTGCGCGGGGCCGCAGTCAAGGCATTGGATATTCGAGCCGGGGCCGCTTGTGTCCTGGCCGGCCTGGCCGCTGAGGGACGCACCAGCATTCGCAGTCTATACCAGCTCGACCGGGGTCACGCCCATATAGAAAAGCGTCTCAATGGCCTGGGGGCGTCCCTGGAACGGATTTAAATACAGGCAGGGCCTACGCAAACTAAGCAGTCAGAGGGGCACTCGTGACTGCTTTTTGGTTTATTCCATAACCAAATTTTAGATGTGGAGAAAGGCGAGATGAGGCTGGATTCGGACAAAGTTTATGTCTACTGCGCCGCCATTGCAGAGGCGCAGGCACCCAGCGAGATTTACAGAGAGCTGGCTTATCGGGCCCTCAGTGCGGTTGAACTGGAATTGCCGAGCGCTGGCACATGTGTGCTCAAGCCGAACGCCACCGTGCTCTTTCCGCCGGAGAAGCGCGTCGTCACGCACCCGGGGTTTCTCTCCGGCATGCTGGATGCCCTGCTGGAAAAGGGGATTGGACCAGAGCGCCTGGTAGTCGGCGACGGGCAGTCAGGAGAAGATCCGGAAAAGGGCTTTACCTGGGAAAATGTGGGGTACGCATCGATGGCGGCCGAGCGCCAGGTGCGCCTGGTGGAGTTCAACGAGGCCCCCAGCAAGAAAATAGCAGTGCCCGGGGGCGTGGTCTACGAAGAATATCCGAT
>CAXFTV010000537.1:0-5405 GCA_964005845.1 uncultured bacterium | reverse complement strand
TCATCATCCCAAAACTGAAGTGATGGTGGTCAATCCTAAAGTGAGCAAGAACTACGCCGGGGCGACGATGCAACGCGCCAAAACTGTACTTGCTAAGACTTGAACTGACAGTCGTGAGTTATCCGACAGCTGCAGGGTTTGACGTTTTCACGGCCACATGGTCTAAGCGTTTCTCTTGACTCAAATGCTTGCCCTCCAGAAAGGTCTGCATGGGTGTTTTACCAAAACAGTATTTACCCGAATGCGTGCGGACGGTGTTATACTCCTTCATCCACCCATCTAAATCGCGCTGGAGTTCCTCCAGGGTGTCGTAGACCTTCTTACGAAAAGCCACGGCGTAAAATTCATCCTGCATCGTTTTGTGAAAGCGCTCGCAAATACCGTTAGTCTGCGGCCTACGCGCTCGCGTCTTGCTGTGATCAATATCCTCGACGGCCAGGTAAAGTTGGTATTCGTGGTGCTCCCGATTGCCACAATATTCGGTGCCCCGGTCGGTGAGGATACGTAACAGATTGACGTCCTGCTCCTCAAAGAAGGGCACGACCCGATCATTGAGCAAGTCGGCGGCCACCAGCGCATTTTTCCGATCATAAACTTTGGCACAGGCTACCTTGGTGTAGGTGTCGATAAAGGTCTGCTGATAAATCCGCCCAATCTTCTTGATTGTACCCACATAATAGGTGTCCTGCGCCCCTAAATAGCCGGGATGCTCCGTCTCTATTTCGCCATGGGCTTCCTTTTCTTTTTTGGCTTTTTCTAAGGCCTGGAGCTGGTCCTCGGTCAGGATCAGTTGCTCTTGGGCCACCTTGGCTTCCAGGGCTTTGAGTCGTTTCTGGAACGTCTCCATATCGTGACGTAACCACACGCTGCGCACCCCGCCTGGGGAGATAAAAAAACCGCCCTTCTTCAGCTCATTAGAGGCCCGAAGTTGCCCATAGGCCGGCCGCTCGATCGCCATAGACACCACCGCTTCTTCAATGTGGGGCTCGACCCGATTCTTGACCCGCGGTGTGGTACGGCTCATTTCCTGCAGAGCTAGTTCACCACCCTGGGCATACAGCTCTTTAAAGCGATAAAAACTATCACGCGAATAGCCCATCACTTTACAGGCTTGCGAAACATTGCCCAGCATCTCGGCTAAGTGCAGTAAACCTACTTTGTTTTTGATGATCTTTTCGTCCGTCGTCATCTGACATGACTCCTCTGTAAAGGATAATACGTTGAAGATAAATGTCAGATCAAATCTTGACTACTTCATCTAAATTCTCCTACCATCCATCGTAACCCTTCTACCTAAATAACCTGCAACTCGAGGTTTCTTAACCGCCCCCACAACCACCACCGCCTCCACAACCACCACAACCCCCTCCGGCACAACCTCCTCCTCCTAAGAAGGTATCGCTACTCCCACTCAGATTCTTCTGGTTCAACATTTCCTTGCTAAATTTTTCCGAATCCAATGTGTAGAGGTTTCCATTTTCGATTTTTAACTCAGCATCCAAGCTGAATAGAAGGGGTAGCTTGTCGGGTTGCTTGGGATCAATTCCCTCGAGGCGGCATGCCAATGCCCACGTCCGCAATAAGGAGATTGGTATGGTGTCACTTTCTTCCATTTCCTCGTTTTTAGGGTATGGCTTGTGGTGGAAGTAATCACCGAATGCTTCCTTGCAAAAGCGGGTATATTCGCCGGTAAAAAGGATGAATTGATGCCACGCATCGTCGACAACCTTTGAGGGCATGGAAACTTCATATTTAGCGTAATGCGCAACGAGAAAAAATTGCTGTAACCCCTCAAAGACCTTATCGAGGCCGGAGCTTGTCAGGTTTGGATGCAGATCTTTGACTTTGTCCCGAAGCATCGACCCAAATCTGTGGCGCTTGATGTGCTCAAGGCGCTGAGGGGCAATAAACCTAGAGGAGTAAAAATCGAGCATTTTTCTGATGTTAAATTTTCCCAGGAGGGCAGCAATACAAACGGCAAAAAATATGATACCGGCAATATCGTTCCCTGAAAGATCCATATCCTTATTTATTTCCATCCTTTTTTGCTAAAATGTTGAAGGTGGGTTTCTAATCGTAGTCATGACAACCATTAACCAGGCTGTCGTGCCAACATTCGGCAGTTATGTTTCCTTCTTCGTCATAATAAACCCATCTCCCAATCTTGCAAAACCGATGCGGAAAAAAAAGAGAGCAATTGGACGACGCGTATTGTCCTTTCCCTTTAATTTGTCCATTTTCGTAATACTCACCCCACATCCCATTCCTTCCCCCACCCTTGTAGAATCTAGTTTCCTTAATCTGTCCACTTTCGTAGTACTGAACCCACCTACCTTCCAATTTCCGATTTCTGGAGAATGTGATAAGCCCTATTTGATCAGCAGCATTTTGCGGGTCTGGGTGAAATTGCTGGTCTCCAGGCGATAGAAGTAGATCCCGCTGCCGACCGAGCGGCCGGCCTGATCGCGCCCATCCCAGGTCAGAGTATAGAAGCCGACGGGGTGCTGCGCTTCTTTTACCAGAGTTGTGACGCGCCTGCCAAGAACATCATAGATATGCAATTCCACGGGGCCGGATTGGGGCAGGGCATATTCAATGCTGGTAGAGGGATTGAAGGGATTGGGAAAATTGGCCCCGAGCAGATAGGTCTGCGGTCTAAGTTGCGTCGAGCGCACCTGCCTCACCTGGCGGACATCGTCTCCGGAATGAGCTATATAAGCTTCCCGGAGCCTGAAATAGGCGTCATTGGCCGAACCGATGAGGCGGAAGCTCAGTTCGGCTAGCAGACCTTGGCCCGAAACCGCTTTACCTTCGACAATGCCATTGCCCAGGGCGATCTGTCCAGGGGTCAGGGACAAAGGGCTGGAGAGAGGGGCTTTGCCCCCCCGGCTTTCCAGCAGATTGCCCTGTCCCGGAGAAGCATTGAGAAACTGGACGGTTTGCGGATCGTAGTTGAGCACCAGGCCAAAGGCCTTGAGTTTTTCTACCTGACCGGCCCAGACCCGCACCGTGACCAGCTGATCGTCGGCGCGGGTGCCTCCGAGGGATTCGAGGGCGATTATTGTGTCTTCTTCGATCTTCATTGGGGTGACTCGACGCTTGCCGGACAGGGTTCTGTTGAAATTGTCGACAAATACGAAGAAATCGCCAAAGTCGATGGAATTTCCATCTTCGGCCAGATCGTATATTCTGTTCTCGTCCGTGACCGGCTGGTTGAAGACATCGACGAACATGAAGAAATCGGCAAAATTTACGCTGCCATCTTCGTTGAAATCACCCGGTAGCAATACCGCGTCTTGGGCTACGAATTGCTGGGTTGCGGAAAATGGGCTGAGGAGGTCTCCTTCCACCGCCCGCACGCGCCAGTAATAAGTAGCGCCTTCTTCGAGTTCGCGGTCGATCGTCCAGGCCGTTTGGCCGATGCCTATTTCTCCCGCACCCTCCTCCAGTCCCGAGGTAGCAGCCGTCACATTGCTGAAGTCGGGCGCGGTGGAAATCTGAATAGTATAGGTGAGAGTTGCGCCAATATTGGCCGGCTCGGCATTGGTGAAAATAAAGGTGGGCAGCAGAATGTTTTCGCCCCCGTGCTCGAGGGCCGTGGGGGTCGAGGGGGATGCCGCGGCAACGGGGACCAGCGACAGGATGTCTGTTGCCGCACTTTCGTTGGGAGGCGCAGCCCGGTCCATGGCGGTGATCTGGTATTCGTAGGTACTGCCGTTGGTCAGGCCCAGGTCCGTGTAGGTAGTGTTGATGACTCCAGAGGCAAGGAGGCGAGCTTCGAATTCTGGCACCGCAAGGCGGCGGTAGATATTATAACCGCCCAGATCCAGTTCGGTGTTGGCATCCCAGGTCAGAATGACCTGTTCCGACCCTGGGGTGCCGGTAAGATTCAAAGGGGTAATCGGAGGAGTCAAGTCGGCGAGGGTCAGGGTTGCAAAGCCATCGGCGACGACAAAGTCGGCCTGGTTTCCCGAGCGGTCGACCGAGCCAACTTGCAAAAAGTAGTTAGTGCCGGGGATCAGATTGGTAAGGGTAATTTCGTGCTCCAGCACATCGTTGGCATCACCTACGTTGAATTCCAGTAGAGCTGGATCGGTTCCAAATTCGACAAAACTATCCGCTAATTCATCGGTGAGCCAGTTAATGATTACGGATGAATCAGCGGGTGCGAAGGTGATATCGGAGATCACTGGAGCAGTAATATCGGCTTCTTCATCGGTGGTAAACTGGAGAATAGCACTTTCGGTGGGACCGTTATTGCTCAGGTCGGTGGAGGCCACCTGGTAGTAATAGGTGGTATTCGGACTCAGGTTGGTCAGGGTGATTTCTTGCTCGGTATCGCTGCCGGGAAGAGTGCGGATAAAACCGAGTTCCTCGGATGTACCGAATTCTAGCCCACCGCTGGCCAATTCATTGAGTTTCCAGTAGATAGTGGCACTGCGGTCATTCTTGTAAGTTATTTCTGGGCCCTCCTCGATTTCGGGGCGGGTGAGATCGATTTCGGGGTTGGTGGTGAAAGCGGCTAACGCACTCTCGGTGGCACCGTTGCCGGATGGATCGGTGGAGCCAATGACGTAGTTGTAGGACGTGCCTGATTCCAGGTTGCTGAACACCAGCTTGTGGCTTATTACATTGTCGCCGGAACTGGCAAAATCCTCCAGGTCTTCACTGGTGCTACCAAAGCGACCTTCGCTGTCGGCGGATTCGTCGGTATTCCACTCGACGACCGCCGAGTCGTGCGTATTCGAGGTATTTACCGGCCCAAAGGTAATAACCGGGAACTGCGTATCTGGAAAGCTGTTGGTGACAAAGCTGCCGGAACCGCCGGGGGGTTGCAGAATCCGGGCGATTTTGGCTGCGGGCGCTTGGTCGGCAGGTTCAAAAATCGTGGTTTTTCCATTAGCGGCCTGAAGCTCCAACCGATAGGAATAGGAAACCCCGGGGTCGAGACCGACCAGAGTAAGCGTGTGGCCGGGTTTTAGTCGAGGTTTACCCTGGGGATTAATATCGATAACTTCAAGCTCATCTGATGTACCGTACGTGCCATCTGTGGTGCCGTATAAGATCCGGGCAATTGTAGGCACATCGGTAGCAACTTTGATTATGGCAACGCGATCGCGGACCGAAGCTAGCATGGGGCCTCTTATAATCGTTGGTTTCAGTGTGTCGCCCGATGCCGAGGTAATGAATTTCAGGTCGCGACTCCAAGCTTGGTTACCCGTTGGGTCTGTCGTTAGAGTATCTTGTTTCAGTGACTTTAGGATGGTGGAAAGTTTTGCAGAGACTGCGGTATCGAGTAAATCGGCGTTACTAAGCGGGACCGCCGTAACCCGGTAGCGGTAGCGAGTCGATGGATCGAGGTCCGACAGGGTAAAACTATGAAAATTGAGAAGTTCTTCGGAATG
>CAXFTV010000536.1:0-15344 GCA_964005845.1 uncultured bacterium | reverse complement strand
GGAACCGCCGTTATCGCGAAAGTGAGGGGCGAAGTGCGCCGGCAGTAAGATGCGGAGGCGCGACTCGAGACCTTGGCTGAACTTAGATGAACCATAATGATCATGCCCGTACCAACCACAGATCCAATTATTGTATCGCCCACCAACATGCCCTTCCGCGACGGTGAGTCATTGGATCTGGATGCACTTGCGCACAACGTCGACAGGTACTGTAGCCCTGCCCTGTCGGGCTTCGTTGTTGGTAGTCACGGCGGCGAGGAATTCCATCTTGGAGAAAATCGAGAAGCTCGAGGCCGTCAAGACAGTCGTTGAAGCTCACGCCGGAAGACGGTTTGTAATTGCCGGCAGCGAGTGGAATCTGAATTAATTCCCCTTCTTGTTGCATTAAAATGTCTCGACCTCATAAGTCAACTTTCCCAAATTCTCCCAACTCGTAAAATGATACGTGTTGATAGTCGGCAAAACCGGGGAATAATCGATAGGCGCCATCCCGTTCCTCGAGGAAACCACTGCGCACCATGCCCTCAAGGACGACTTCGAGGAAGGTCGGCGAATAGCGCAGCGATGGATCAATATACTTGGACCGCTCCTGTAGGGCACGCAGCTGTTCCCAATTAAAGTACGCATCAAATTCGGGTTGTAAATCCTCATTGAAAAAGAGATAGATCAAACCGATCTGCGGCGGAGAGAGAAACCGGACCAGATCCCTCTGCAAAACCCAAATTCCACCGAAACGCCGACTGGCCCGCTCGTAATCTTTCAGTTTCACATACTGACTCCGATCGCGTCGGAATTGGTCTGGGGAGATAAATTCTGGACACACATCGGTATATCCCTCTATATAGGCTTCGACTCCCCGGTCGGCCTGATCACCGGTGTAGCAAAATACTATCTTGGGCACAGAACCATCTGCCATTTCAGGACGTACGAAGAATTTATGATTTTCGTAACGGCCAACTTCCTGGTGCAATTGACGTTGCACTTGCGCTATCTCATCGCGATGAGTGCTGTGATAGAGCCCGTCTTCGCGCAAGTATTGCACCACACTCTGGTAGGTGTTACAATGCCCCAACTCGAGCAAATCCTTCTCACGGCTGAGAAAACTACAAGCGGTACCGTAGGCTTCTCTAAAGGCCTGACCAATGAGTTTTCGCTCTTGAGGCCGGTCGCTGGCATTGGGAAAACGGACCAACATACGGACTACTGGCCCCGAACCCAACCCCTTGTCGCAAGCTTCGCGAAAGAATGCAAATGCGCCCTGTAACAGATTTTTGCGTCGTCCACGCAAGAGCGACAAACGGCCAACCTCCATTCGCGTAGCGACTCCAATACCCTGTACATCCGTCTGCAAGCGGGCCTTGCCCCCAAATGAGCCAAGCATTAAAGTTGATTTGGCATGCTCATTGGCCAGCGCCGCAAAATCGTTGCGTATCCGACGAGAAAACTGGAAATGAGCATTGGCCTTGCAATGGGCCGTAAAATCGAATACTATCGGTAGCGAATTTCCCTTCAGACTTACCATAACTTTCTCCTAGGCGACATTTGCCAATCGTTTTATCCGCTCATCGCGTAGTTTACTGCGCTTTTCTGCCCATTCCGGATCATAGAGTTCGCGATAGAGCCCATCCTTGGCAAAAAGCTCATCATGGGAACCAATTTGTTCAACACGCCCCTCATTGAGGACTACAATCTTGTGGGCGCTCTTGATCGTGGAAAGCCTATGGGCAATCACGAAAGTCGTGCGGGCCTGAATCAAGTACTGCAGTGCCTCCTGTACCTTGGCCTCCGAGACGGTATCCAACGCGGAGGTCGCCTCGTCGAGAATGAGAATTCTGGGGTCGCGGATCAGCGCCCGAGCAATGGCAATACGCTGCCGTTGGCCTCCTGATAGCCGAGTCCCATTTGCACCGAGTATCGATAAATAGCCATTCGGCAGGATACTGATGAATTCGTGAGCATTGGCTTGCTTAGCCGCGATCTCAATTTCCTCCCTGGTGGCTTCGGGTCTACCATAGCGGATATTATCCAGGATCGTCCCACGAAAGAGATAGGTTTCCTGCAGCACAATGCTGGTTTGCTCGCGCAAAGTCCGAAGCTGGTATTTCTGGATATCGCTACCGTCAATGAGTATGCACCCTTCTGCCCGATCGTAGAAGCGGGCAATGAGATTAGCTATTGTCGTCTTGCCCGAACCACTGGGCCCGACGAAGGCCACCACTTCTCCTGGACGGGCGACAAAAGAAACATGGCGCAAAACCTGATCTCCCTGAGGATAGGCGAACGAGACATCCTTGAACTCGATTCTTCCCTGGATCACCCCGCGCATACCATCGGGCGGGTCAACGACCTCAGGTGTAGTATCCAACACTTCGAAAACCCGACGAATACCCACTTTAGCCGGTAGAATCTGCTGCACCACACCAATTAATTCCGAAATCGGAGCGTAGAGCATCCCTACATAACTCATCAGCATGATATACTCTTCCAGCGTCAACTCAGCTCGAAGGACGGAAAAACCACAAACCAGCATCACCAGCACCTGGCCAACGTAGCTGATATTTCCCGTAGCCTGCGCCCATATCTTGGATAGATTGCCGGAATGCAGGTCTATCTCGTAATTTTCGCGCATTTGCGCAATCAGCGACCGGCTTTCGCGCCGTTCGCCCGAATGAGATTTGACCATTTTTATTGCCCCGACTACTTCGCTGACCTTGCCGTAGATTTGCGCCATCTTTTCCGATGATCTCAAGGCCAGATGAGAAATCCGGGCCCGGAAGATAAAATAGCCGAGGAAATGCAATGGCAGCACAGCGATAGCCACAGTGGCAACCACCTCGTTGTAGTAGAAAAGGACACCGATTAATGCCAGCGCCTTGACCGAGGATATCAGCGTATTTAATACCGTCCCAGTTAAAAGCGAAGTAACGGCATTGACATCGTTCATCATCCGCGAAATAATCTCGCCTGAAGTTCTGGACTCGTAATATCCCAGCGAGAGTTTCTGCAGATGATCGTACATTTTTCGACGCAGGTCGAAGACTAGACGACCGCCCAATACTCTCATTTGAAATGAATAAATATAGGAGATCAAACTGGAAAAGACGTGAATCAAGGCGAGAATAACTATACACTGCACAAAAAGTTCGCTATCTCCATTGGGTAGGGCCTTCCCCAAAAGCTTGGCGGCCCAAATCGGAGAAAGCAAACCCAAACCCGTCAGCCCTAACAAAGTTGCCATCGAGAAAACCATGCGCAATTTGTAGGGCCTGACAATATCGTAAACACGAGCCCATATGGTCTGCTTCATAAAACTGCTCCGAAGAAAAAAACCCACCGCCTATACCATACCCACTTGGAGATAACCATAAGCGGCTTAGTAGTTAGGTAAATGCGCAAAAACACTGCAACGTACACGCTATGCTTTTGCACAATACGCAATCCCGTCAGGGACGGCCGGCAGCAAAGGCTTCAACTTACTGTTTTAAATGATTTTGAAAAGGAAACGTGGTCCTAGAAGGACTCCCTGAAGAACAAAGCGTTCTTCGAAGTATAGGCCTGGCAGAAGGGAGGAGGATAAAAGGGGCTTTGCCTAATCAATCTCTGAAGAGGAGGCAATGGAGGCAAAATTCCCGACCAATCGATTCCTAAGGTACAAGCCTATCCCAAAAAAGGCAAGTACAATTAATTGGTTGGTAAGTAATGGGAAATACGGCGGTTTCAACGCTGAAGTACACGTTTAGTATTCAAGATTTTTCGGGTTTAAAAATCTCGCTGGGTAATCGAAATCCGATTTTTTTCTGGGCCGGTCGTTGAGCCGATTTTCGGCCTGTCGAATTTTAGCTTGACTGAACCCCTTAAAATTGGTGCCTTTGAGAAAATACTGGCGCAACAGGCCGTTGGTATTTTCGCTCGATCCACCTTCCCAGACACAATAAGGGTAGGCAAAATATACATCGGCTCGTAGCGCCTTCCCCATCTTCTCATGATGGGCAAATTCGTTGCCATTGTCCATCGCGAGCAGACTGGCGACGCCCTAAAAAGGGGGCCCTAAAGCCGCACACCCAGTGGCAAACGGGACGAGCACACGACCAAATTGCTTGACCCGAAAATCTAAAAGGGCCTTTATAGTTCCTATACATTGGCCGGTTTCGCCGCCGCGTCCCCGAAGGCGTCGCGGCGACGGGCGGTCTCGCGAAGCGCCGGCACGAAATTGGTCGCCCGCCACTCGCGGCCGATCCGTCGTACCAGCAAGCACCTTCGTGCCTACGATCGGGATTTCGATATCGAATGGCACGGAAACGACGTCATGTCCATCCGTCCGGAAGGCGAGCAGCTGCCCGTCTTCGGTCCCCGAGCCGAGGCGCTGCGCACCGCGGCCGCTGACACCGGCGCGTGCGTCGAGGCTTTTGACAACTGACCTGCGAACGCCGCGCAAGCAGGTGGGTCGATCTTCCGAGTTTGCGGCCGCGCGGGAGCGCGGCCCTCCAATCGTGCCGCGCAAGACGGATCGTCAAGATGACTCACACACGATTTTTTGAAACAACAAACAAGATTGGTCTAATTCCCATGCGTGCCACCGCGTTCCGACTTTTTGCATTCATGTGCCTGCTCTGCCCTGGTATCGTCGCCGGAGGTTCGGTCCAGCCCTATGACCTGGACGACCCCTCCGAACCGTGGCGCACCTCGCGCTCGGGCGTGACGCGCAAGATCATGCCGCCCTACACGCCGCTGGTCCACGAGGAACGAACGGTTTCATCGTGGGGTCGCACCCATACCTTCGACGGTCTGTTTCCCTCGCAGGTGGTGAGCCAGGATCAGGATCTGCTGCATCGGCCGATCGAACTGCAGATCAAGCAGAACGGCCAATGGACGAGCGTCCAGGCGCAGCGGATCGAGTTCGGCGCCAGCGACCCGGACCGCGTCGAATTCGAAGCGTCCGGCGCGGTGGGCCCGATCCGCATCACGGCCGCCAGCTGGATCGAGTACGACGGCCTGATTCGCACCGATCTGACGCTCGACGGCGAATCCCCGGTCACGATCGACGGCCTGAAGCTGGTGTTCGCGCTGCGGCCGTACGCAGCGATCCTGCACCACCTCAACCAGCGCTGGCTCGCCAACGACTACGCGCGCAGCCCGGCCGAGCCGGGGGCGAAGAGCGTGTATCCCTGGCGACCGCTGGTATGGGTCGGCAACCATGACGTCGGTTTCACCGTCGTGACGGAGACCTCGAACGGGTGGACGAGCGCCGGGCCGGGCGCCATCGTGTTCGAGCGGCTCGACGACCACCTCACCCTGACATTGAACATCGTCACCGCATCGACTCGGCTCGACGACAAGCTGACCTACGGTTTCGGGCTGATGGCCACGCCGTGCAAGCCGATGCGGAAGGATCGGTTCGGCATCCAGATCGGGGCGATGCCCGGCGGAAATCTGACCACGAGCATGCACGGCAAGAACGTGCACAAGCACTTCAGCTATCCCCAGCCATCGGACTTCGACGCCGTCGCCGAAATGATCTCCAGGAACCTCCGCGACGGCGTGCGGCACTGTTACTACATCACGACCTCGTCAACCGGCGCCAAGTCCGAAGTCAAGAAGCGCCACCACGAAGACTGGGTCGCGGCGAAAGTGATCATGGAGGGCAGCGAGTGGACCTTCGGCCAGCCTCCGCTCGGCGCCGACGCCGCCTGCCCGGCGAGCAGCTTTGCCGACTTCATGGCCTGGGCGGTCGAGAACGTCATGACCACCTTTCCGGACAACTACGGCATCTACATCGACAATCCGGGGCCTTATTTCTGCGAGAACGCCCGGCATGGATGCGGTGCGGGTGGAAAGAAGACCTACCCCTATTTCTCACTGCGCGATCTGCACAAGCGGATCTACGCCATCGTGCGAACCCATCAACCCGACGGCATCGTGTGGGAGCACACCTCGGAGAACTTCAACCCGTTACAGCTCGCGTGGATCGACGTCTATTCGGACGGAGAGCACTGGCGTGACGCCAAGCGGTACCCCAAGAAGAAAGTCCTCGAGCTGTTCAACCTACCCTACATGGAGATCACGGGCTCGGGCCACCAGGTCGGTGCCGTCCCGGCCTTCCTGAGCTCGATGGGCACGTGGCGCGGCGACTGGGCCCACTGGCTGCTGTCGCGCACGATGCCGTTCGGGCAGATGATGACGGTCTATCACGGCTGGATCGACGGCACGCCCGGCATCGCCGTGGCGCGAGCGCGCAACGAGTTCGGATTGGGCAGGGAACCGGTCCGTTTCTACCGGCCGCACGAATTGCCGCCCTGGTTCCCCGTCGACGGCGACAACGTGCTCGCGTGTCTCTGGGAGCGCGAGCGGGACAGGGCGCTGCTGGTCGTCCTGGCCAACTGGGGCGATGAACCGGTCGTTGCGAAGATGAAAGGCGCGTCGGTCATCCAGCGTCTCGGCCCCGTCAAGGCCGTCGACGCGCTGACCGGCACCGAGATCGGCAGACCGGCGGAGTACCTGATGTCCTCGATTCCGGCGAACTCGTTCCGCATGATCAGGATCGAAGCTGAAACCGAGTGACGGTACCAGGCGCAACTTTGAAGTGTACTCTCTGGGAGGACGACACCATGATGGAAGTGGGCGTCATCGGTCGAGGTTCCGCTCGGGGGTTTCGGCTGTGAGACCCCGATGCAAACATCGCACTGGGTCTCACAAAGACATTGCTCCACTCCGATATACCCGCCTGGTTTGACACATTGGCGAAGCCAAAATTTGTGGAGACGGTATACGGCAACCTGTAGTTATAGAAGGCGGAACAGACTGTTGTGGGTGAGAAAATGCCGTTGCCATAATCTTGATAAGTTGGCCCAATTATGGTGTGAGATACAAGTGTTTCTTAACGGCCATGGAGGAATACTCACATCGAAAGTGGAGCAACTATTGGGGGGCATGCCAAAGAAAAAGCCCCCGGCTAAAATGAGTTAACCGGGGGCTTTTTCTTTGGACGGCAAATGGTTTAGTCTTTAATCAATCTTTCGTAAAACTTTTCAAATTCTCCTTTACCGATTTTCTTATTGTTGTTTTCGTCAATATCTCTAAATTTCATATTTCCACTGGTCACCTCTGGCTCATCCTCTTTTTTGTATTTCCGCCATTCTTTTCTGCTGATGCTATTGTTATCATTAGAATCAATTTGTTCGAAGAGGGGTAAATAGGCTTCTTCACCATCACCATCACCATCACCATCATCAAATGTTCCCAGTCCTAAAGTTAGGATATGGGATTTAGTTTTAAGGAGAAAATATATGCTTATAGATCTGATGGACTATATCGGCGACTATATCGGTTCGGAGTATTACGCCTTGCTCGATCCAGGTTTGAAAGAGCATGCGGAAGTGCTTTTGTCGCAAACCCTGAACGGAGTGCACGAGCGGGCTGCTTCCTTCCCGCTTGATATCGATGTTGAGCTCTTGGCCAAAGTGCTGGTGGAAGAGGTTGCTCCACTGGATTTGCCGCTGGCGGTGCGAGTGCAGGTACCGCAACTTCTGGAGGATTTTTTTTCTTATCTAGCTTTGTCGGGAAAGTATCCACAGGCAGCGGAGTGGTCGGAGTGGATACCTGAGATCCAGGCCCAATACAGCGCACGCTTGCGGCCAGATGGTAGTGTCCGCGGCGAGACAGTGCGCAAGAAGCTGGCGCCTGTCGGACGCAATGATCCTTGTCCTTGCGGTAGTGGCAAGAAGTTCAAAAAATGCTGTATCGAGTTTTTGGGCTAGGCCCTGTTGCCCCCGTTTCCGCTTCTGCCATTTGAATTTCCTATACTTCGGTTTGTCCGCTTTGAAAAACACTTGGATTCGACGTGAATCGGCCCAGGCTAGTCAGCAAAGCGGCCTGTGTCTGATAGCGGCGTGTCGATGTACGTCTCGTTGTTGTAGCCGGAGGAGTGAGTGCGGCCGAGGGCGAGTCGGCCGACCACACATTTCGTCTGCTATCTCTGCAATCTTCACCACCATGAGTGAAACGATGGACGCCGAAGATGTCAGCGATGTCATGAATGCCCTCTCGCAAGAGGGGGATATATCGACAAGCATATTGGAGATGGCACCATGGTTTTATGGGGGGATACGCGAGGAGGATCCCGAGCAGGCAATCCGTGCTGCATTGGTGATGCAAGAAGCGATTCCCCGTTTTAGTGAAGAAAGAGTTACTTTGCTAAAAATGCGCATCGGACTCAATACCCGCCTGTGGCGGACGACCGCGCCTGATCGCCGCGCTAACCGGTCCCGCATCTATTCGGCGCTACCTGCACGGCGTTGGGCTACCGACCGCACCCCCGCCGCTTAATCCACCTCGGACCCCACCCCAAGAGCAGTGGGACTTCGCCGCATCACGCCCCAAGCCACCACCCGCCTTGCTTCCTCCGCCAACGGCGCACCACCTCAAAGTCCGCCTACCCTCCAACTCTGTGAATCGAAAATCCCCTTTTTCGCCCAGCGGTCCCTCCTTTGTCGTCCGCTGGCTGGCCACGCCCTAAAAAGGGGGCTGCTAAAGCCGCGCTCCCGGAGGACAAGGGGCCGAGCACACGACCAAACCGCTTGACACAAAAACCTAAAAGAGCCTTTATAGTTTCCTATACATCCCCTGGTCTGATGTGCAGGGCCGTCTCCCGAGCATTACCGCCACGCGATGATGGACCCCGCCTGAAGAATCTCACCGCGCCGGCAGTACAGCGATCCGCCGGCCGCTCCCCGGCCCGGCTACAGCCGTTGCCCGTGTACCGCTTGGCCGATGCCCTTCGAAATACCTATACTGCTTCTGAGACTGTCTGCTTGCAGAATTGCGGAGACGGTCTGGATCCTGATGGCGCAACCAGGTGATGAGAGGCCCAGGAACGGTCCTCGCACTAACATGAAGATAAGGAGGTCCCGATGGCTACAGCCACCAAGAGCCGCCTCAGCAGAATGGTGGGGACGGGTCGAAGACTCTGGATCGGCACATTGCTTGCAACAGCGTGTGTGTTGTCATCCGGCCTTCCTCTGCCTGCGGCGGAGGCAGAGGAACCAGAGAAGCGATCCCTCTACGTGTGGGTGGACTTCGACCGATGGCACGTGCCGGGGTTGATGGGATGGAAGTCCGGCGTGGACTGGCAGGGAAACGAGTTCCAGTTCCCCGCGGGCAAGACCTACGACGTGATGGGGGAACTGGGCTGGAGCTTCAGGTTCACCGTGCCCCTCGAAGGCAAGCCTACTGTTTCGGACATTGAGCCCGGGCCGTGGCTGGCGCAGCCGCCCGAGGTCAGCTTCCTCGACCTGGAGCCCAGATGGAAACTGGGCCCCGGGGTGCGAGTTGACATGGTCCCGAAGGTGCATTTCGTGCTCGACATCCCTCGGGGCTACGGCCCCTGGAACCTGCCGGCGTGGCAGCCGCGTGCAGGCCGCGAGCGGATTCGCATGCCCGCGGGGTCGTACCCCCTGACGGGCGATCGCGGATGGTCCCTTACCCTCGCGGTGGGGGAGGAGGGGCTGGCAGTGAGCGACGTGAAGGGCGGACCCTTCAATCTAACCGCCCAGGATGTGGCCATCGAGGCCGGCCTGGTCCGTCTTCCGGCCCCGGAAGTGACGCGCGTCCACATCGACGTGCCGCCGGTTCTCGGGAACTGGAGCATTCCCGGATGGACGCAGGCGCTCGACGGATATCAGACGGTCGGTCTGAGGCCCGGCAAGTACTCCGCCAAGGGAGCGCTCGGATGGTCGTTCGAGCTGGAGATAACTGGTGAGGAGACCGCCGCCGCAAAGGGATCCCCGGGGCCTATCCTGTCCGAGCAGCCGCGACTGGAAGTGAGAGGAAGAACAGTGCGCGCAGAGGCGCCGGTAGAGCACCGGCTGCATGTTTCCGTGCCGGAAGACAAGCGCGATTGGAGGATCTCCGGGGACCCGGGAGGTCCGCGCCCCTTCCAAGAAGCAGATGCACGGCTGTTCTTCGTTCCGCGCGGGAGTTATGCGCTCGACGGGCATGGACAGACCTTCCGTCTCCCTGCCATAGAGGGCGAGGAGCCGTTGACGGGAGGAGTCGGAATCTCCGGCGACGGCTCCAGGGCACTCAGTGTTTTCCTTCCGAGTGAGCCGCTGAAACCGGATGGCCCGACCAGGGTCTCGTGCAGCGTCCTGGGGGAAGAGCTTCCCGGTGCCGAAGCGGTGCAGGCCGGCGCCTGGCTTGTGCCCTATCCGGAAGGCGGCGAGCCGAGGGAAGCGTCCTGGACGGGCGGGCTGTCCGACGGGGTTCTCGGCGTGCCCTCGGTTCCGCCCGGACTCTACCGGGTGCGCTTTGCCGCGGCACTGGCGGGCGCGCCATCCTTCGAGGACAGCGACTTGCACGCCGACGTCATCGCCGAGGTCGCTCCCGACGGCCCCTGGCAGCGGGTCCACCTGTCCATCGCGCGCAACCGCAAGTACTTCAACGTGGGAGACCCCGTGGAGTTCACCGTCCTGGTGCAGGGCGGAGGCGCCGGCGAGCCGCGGGGGCCCCTCACCTTGTGGCTGGTCCAGGACGATCGATCCAGCCGGCTTAGAGAGGTCGCTCTGCCGGGCAATGGCCCCCTGACTCTCAGCGGTGTGCTGAACGCCACCCACGTGGCCCCCGGTGAGCTGAAGTTGCGTGCGAGGCTCTCCGATTCCGAGGCGGACGAGGTCGCGTTTCACCTCCTGCCGGCCGAGCGTACGTCGAACTTCAAAATTCACGCCTACGGCAACGTCTTTGGCAACGCAGACATGGTCGAGGACCTGGCGGAACTGGGCGTGACGGTGCTCAACAACCAGAGCAACAATCCCAGGCTTCTGCGTCCGCAACTGAGTGCACAGGACGCCCTGCTGGCCGCGCGCCTGACGCCGATGGAGGTCCATCCTGCCCTTACTAGCTTCCTCTCCGCTACACCCTACCAGGCGTGGCTGGAGCTCTTGGTGAAGCACGGGCATGAGTTGATCGCACAGTACAGCTCTTCCCATATGTTCTTCCACCACAACACTTGTCACCTGGACCCCCAGGTGAACCGCGGCGTGGGACGGGGAATCCAGCTAATGGCCCAGATGGCCAGGCACTACCAGCCCTACATCTCGGTGAACCTCGGCGACGAGAGCTGCGTCCACTGGGCCACGCCCGAGCCCCGCGACCTGACCTGTCCGTACTGCGCTGGGGTATTCCAGGCCCAGCATGGCGCCCCCCCGCCGGTCACCACCGAAGACGAGGAGCGGTGGTACGAGTTCTGCAAGTTCCAGCAGGAACTCCGGCCGCACCTGATGGGGACAGTGCGGGAGATGATCGAGCCGATCCGGCCCGACGCGGCGATCACCGCGCAGAGCCACGCCATCGGCCTGTTCATGTGGGGCGGCTACCCCCCCGTCGAGTTCAAGAACCAGAACATCAGCGTGGTCCACAACTATTCCGACTTCCAGGGTAGCACGCTGTGGGTGGCCTATGCCGATGCGCTGGTGGCCATGGCGCCGAAGCCGATGCCGTTTTGGCCCCTGCTGTGGTCGGTGTGGCCCTATGATGTGACGAAGCACGAACTGTGGATGTCGGCGGCGTTCGGCATCGAAGGGGTGGGCCACTTCACCATGAACTCGGCCCTGGAGCAACCCGAACTGAAGCAGGACCACGAGCTGCTGAAGCGGTTCGGTGACGTGCTTCTCAACATCGAGCGACCGACGCCGCCAGTGGCGGTGCTATACTCCTTCTACGAATATCACCGGGATTTCTTCCCGCCCGTCGACTGGTGGGACTACGTTCAGCGCACGGCCGGCCAGCTCTACCTGGTACTGCGCGCGGGTTACGATGCCAATCTCATCAGCGAAGAGGCCATCCTGGGCGGTGGGCTTTCTGAGCGCAAGGTGCTGACGATCAACGCAGTAACCCGCATGAGGCCCGAAGTGAAGGAGGGGATCGAGGCATTTGCAAGGCAAGGCGGCACCGTCTTCGTGGACGACGAAACCACCGTCGACATAGAGGGGGCACAGAAGATCGGATACGGCCTGGGCGAGTTCTACGCCTGGACCTTCGGGGAGAAGGCCAAGGAACGGCGCGTATTCGACGATATGGAGGTGCTGGCGGGACTGATCGAGCCAACGCGCCAGAAGCTCGCCCCCCTGGTCGAGACCCCGTTTCAGAAGGACAACCCGCGTCTCATCGTCACCGAACACCGCAACGGTGATGGGTCCTACCTGTTCCTGATGAACGACAACCAGGTCGCGCTGGACGAACGGGATGCGCCGAACAAACTGGGGGAGCGGAACCAGCCTGACTACCTTCCGCTCGAGACGGGAATTACCATCGGGCCGGCGTCAGGAGCCGTCTACGACCTGTTCACCGGCGATCTCGTCCAGGGGCAGGAGACCGAGGAAGGCCTGGGGATCCCGGTCCAGCTCGAGGCCGCCATGGTGCAGGTGCTCTGTGTGTTTCCGAGGCGGCTCGGCGGCATCAGGACGACAGCAGCCGCGGAAGACGGCTGGCTTGCCGTGCACAGCGAGGTGGTGGGCTCGGACGGCGAACCGCTGCGCGTGGCCGTGCCTCTGGAGGTGGCCGTTACCGATCCCGCCGGCGGGCTCCGCTGGCACCTGTATCGCAGCACCGACGAGGGGCGTTTCGCGGCGCGCTTCCCGCTGGGCGGCAATGATCTGGCCGGCCGCTACGTGGTGAGCGTTTCCTCTCCCCTGGGCGATACGGAGTCACGCACGGAGGTCGCTGTGGGCGAGGTCCCCTCACCAGACCTGCAAATACACGAGGACGTAGTCGTCTACGAAGAGGAGGCTATGCCCGCGTTCCTGGCGAAGGCCGAGGAGGTGACCCTGGCCATAGGCCGCCCGGAGCACGAGCCGATTGCCGCCCGCCTGGCCGGGATCCTGGAGAGCCTGGGCATTCAGACGGAGACCGCATACGACACCGAACTTCTGTGGAAGCGATTCGACAAGCGCGTGGGCTACGGGCTCTACCGGAGCGAGCTTGGCGTGGATCTGGGCATTCCGGACTGGCAGATTGACTCCCCGCTGATTGCCATCGGGACCCCTTTCGACAACCGGCTGGTGGCTGAGACCGTCTGGTTCTCCGAGAGCGGGCCGCACCTGGTCAGCGCTGACTGGCCCGGACCCGGCAAGGGAACCGTTCAGCTCGTGCGGGGTGGCTTCAGCCTCTATCACGACACCCTTCTGCTCTCTGGCAGTGATCTACAGGGCGTCCAGAGGGCCGCACGAGCATTCGTACAACGAGCCTACTTCGGCCGGCCCCGACCGTAGGTGCCCGCGGCGGCTCCCGACCTCTCGATACGCCTGGCCTCCCTTCGTCGATGAAGGGAGGCCAGGACAAGGTACGCGGCCGTACCATTGCGCTTGACCCGAAAACCTAAAAGGGCCTTTATAGACATCCCCCATTACCCGCTCCAGCATCCGCCTCGCCGAGGCGCTCTACCAGGCCCGATTGCACCCGCTCCTCCCCATCGAAGAAACTGAATTTGAGCAGCGAGGAGCCGCAGTTCATCACCAGCATCACGCAGACAACCCCCGCGCCGCCGCACGATCGAGCATGAAGGTACAATCGGCGTGACCCTGGAGCAGACTCGCGGGACAAGCGGGTGTGCGCGGCCCCTGCACCGCCCGCGCCACCGCCTCGGCCTTGTGCGCACCGGTGGCGATCAAGACGATTTTCCGCCCGTCCATGATCGTGCCCACGCCCACCGACAGCCCCTGTGCCGGCACTTCGGAGGGATCGGCGAAGTGCCGGCTATTGGCTGCCACTGTCTCGGGATGGGGCGTCACCACCCGCGAGCGGCTATCGGAGGCGCTGCCCGGCTCATTGAAGGCGATATGGCCGTTGCCGCCCAGACCTAACAACCACAAATCAACCCCGCCCACCGCGCGGATCTTGGCTTCGAAGGCCTCGCACTCGGCTTGTGGATCTCGCGCCATGCCGTCGAAGATGAAGGTATTCCACGGCCGGATATCAATATGGTCGAAGAGGTGCTTTTGCATAAAGTAGCGGAAGCTCTGGTCGTGGTCGCCGTCCAAGCCGAGGTATTCGTCCAGATTGAAAGCGCGCGCCTGGGCGAAGCTCAGGCCTTCGTCGCGGTGCAGTCGCCCCATTTCGGCATAAGTCAACTCGGGCGTCGAACCCGTAGCCAGCCCGAGTACGGCAGCGGGACAATCGCGCAGCAAGGCGGCGAAGAGACCGGCCGCCTCTTGCGCTATTGTCGCTGCATCGTCGAGGACTCGAACGTCAATCCCACTGGCCATAAATTCCTGTATATATAATATATAAGTGAAATTTGAATGTAGAAAACGAATGGGCTGCTGTAAAGAACGAGGGATTTCATCGAGATAGTAGGCCCGATCAATACACCGCCAGCCGCAACGCCCGCAACTGCCCCACCGCATAGGCCCACCCTAGCTGCGTCTCCTCCCCATCGCCAGCGATTCCCGGCGTGTGGTCGGGATCGATGCCGCCCTCGTAGCCGACTGCGGCGAAAGCCCGCATGCAGGCGGCGATGTCGCAGTCGCCCTCGTCGATGAAGGTTTCGCTGTATTTGTAGTAGGGCTCCTCCACCCGCACGTTGCGAAAGTGCACGATGCCGATTCGCTCTTTTGCACCGAAATACCGTATCGCTTCAACCGCGTCCTGGCCGTATTCGGTCGTCACGCCGGTGTCGAAGAACACGCAGTTGGCCGGGCTGTCTACCATCTCCACCAGTCGCTTCATCGCGTCGAGATTCCACAGCGGTTGCGCCACACCGCGATATTCGGGCACCGGCGGGTCGTTGGGGTGCATGGCCAATTTCACCCCGCTCACCTCGGCCACCGGCACCAGTTGCCGCAGACAGTACTCCAGCCTTTCCCACATCTCGTCCATGCCGTGCTCGCCCACATCGCTCAATGGCGGCAACGCGCGAATCCGCGCGTGGTCGAAGTCGCGCAAGTGCGCGCCGCCCCTACCCGCCCCCTCCTGCGCCGCATAGCCCTCAGAGGCACGCAGCGCGGTGAAATTCCAGGTCATCACCGCAAAGCCAACCCGGCCGGCCATCTCAATCCGCTCTGCCACATCGTCGAGATCCTCATCGCGCCCTTCCCGCCCCATCAGGATCCGCCCCGAAACCGGCAGGGGGATCGCCGCCGGCTCGAGATCGAAAGCGCGCACGTGGTCGCAGATGCGCCGCAATTCACCTTCGTCCCACGGCGCCGGCATCGGCTCATGCGCCTTCGACTGCGCCGGCGGCACCAGCGGCCGCAATTTCACATTGGCATTGAACCGCGCCGGCACCTGCACCTCCTCGACCCCGATCTGCCGGTAAAAGCGCAACATCTCGGCCGCTAGATTACCCAGGCCCTTGC
>CAXFTV010000535.1:0-10745 GCA_964005845.1 uncultured bacterium | reverse complement strand
GCCGATGCCAATACCCATGCCGGCGATGAAAATGATAAGTCCGATAATGCGCATGGAATGCCCCTTTCACTTAGGGAATACTGAGAAGAAGTACGAGAAAAGTAACGGCGCCCTGCGGCACCGCGATCAGGACGGCAAGCACCGCACTAATCAGAACGGAAGGGTCTTCCTCCGTCTGGACGCGCTTTGCCAAACCCGCCTGCAAGGGCAGGCAGAGACCAAAAGCCAGGCACAGGGAGTACAGCGAACTCAATAAGGCAATGGCCATACCCGGACCGATCGCCGCCGGATTGTCCATGTTCTTAAACATTATGATCAAGCCGATTAAACCGCCCATAATGCCGGCGCCCAGGCTGTAAAAGCGCGCCATCTTCCAGGCCCTGATCCCCACCCGGATTTCCTCCTCCGAAGCCGCGCTCGAAAACACCGACTTGAACATCGTGGGGATGCTGCTCCCCCCCAGCAGGAGCATCCCCAGGGTGCCGACACATACGATGCTAAATGATTCTAGATAGAGCATGGCCCCCAGGTTGCCACCTATGCCGATGCCAAGCGACATCAGCAATACTACCACTCCGACAATTCGCATGCCAAACCTCCTTTCGCCAAAGGGCAGCGCGCGCTGCCCTCGTCGATGGATCTGAATATTAATCCCCCGCCCGGCCAGAACGCGCGCGCTTCCTGGCCAGGACTATGCTGGAGCGGTCCGCTGCTTGGTTAGTTGGGGTGCTGAAATGCCGCTATTGCATTTGAAAAAATATATACACCCAAAGACTCCCTGCAAGGAAATAATGACCATCCCAGGTGTGAAAGGGCTCGAATGGGGCAGCGCTTCGGGCCTTGCCTCCTTTTCGCTATCGCATGCAGAAGGCGAGAAAAATTTGCTACATGCGGCGCGCCAGCCTTAGCTTAAGACGGCCCAAAATCCGCCCATTCCCTCCCCCTGGTGCGGCCTCAAATAAGAGGCGCGCATGAACTCGCTGCTAGCTTCTGTGCCAGACTATTTTAAATCTGCCAAGCAGCCGCAACTGATGGCAAACAAATCGCCCCTGGCGAGAACGATTTGGCACAATTAAGCGAATTGGAAAAGGTCCAGCCATGCCTGATTTTCCTTCCTTGCGCGAATCGCTGCGGGGTGTACACAATTTTTTACCCACTCCATTTTTGCCGGACTACAAACCAGATCTGCACGGTATGAGGGAAAACGTCGCCTACCATGCAAAGAAGTTTTTCGGCCGCTATGATAGTGACAGTGTGCGGAGGTTTTGGCGAAGGACTGGTATTGGATGCAGAAGAACACAAAGATACAGTTGCAGTAACCGTCGACGGTGCAGCTAGTAATCTACCTGTGAGCGCAGTAGTTTGGGGGGCTATGGAATGCAGAGAAAAATGGTACTAAAGGCCCGGGAAGCAGGCGCGCCTCGGCCGCATCCGCCCAATGCCCTGCCTTTTCACAAAGTCTGTTCCCCCACCTCGGCCAACCACCGCCTGGTCCACTCGACGGCCTCGAGGTCGAGGTCGCAAATGCACGAGGCCAGGAAGACCATCCCCTCGATCCGGCCTTCCCGGAGCCACTGCAGACCCGTTTCGCACTGTTTCTCCATCTGGCTGATGGGCATTGGACATTTGGCGCCATAGTCCCACATATAGCAACCCAGGAGTTTGCCGCACGCAGGCGCCAGTTCTTCCGCCATGGCGAAATTCTCCTCCAACCTGGCCAGGTCAGCTGCCTTCCAGGTCCAAAAGGTCATCTTGTCGCACAGTTCGAGATGCCGCTTTACGGGCAGACCCGTTTGAAAGTCGTAGAGCACTACCCACAGATCGAGTTTGCCAGGTGCAGCACGCAGCAGGGCGCGCACCTGGTGCAACTCTTCAAGAGACAGGACACCGATACTGTCGTCCTCTTCCTCTTTGAAGAAATCATCCATCATGACCCCGCTCATATTCGGCAGGTTGCGGGACAGTTCAATGATTTGCTCGCGATCCGCACGCGCGCTAATGCCGCTGGCGCTGACAATGGACCACACCACCTGCTGCAATGGACGCAAAGGCACGCTATCCCGAACCCCCGGCGGCAGCGATCTTTTATTGTAGCCGACCATGAGGATATTGGGGATGGCAAGGTAGAACGCTGCCTCCGCCGGCGTGATCCGCGATTTTCCCGGAATGTTCCAGCCCTCATCATGACTGCCGGCATCGTGCGCCCACAGCCAGAACCGGTCGCGTGCGTATTCCATGATGATCTGCTCCTTTCGCGTTGCCCCAGGGGTAGTGGCCAACAGAATATCCCGGGGCCGCTGCTGCAGGTGCACTCCGGCGCTGACAAAAACCGTCGACTCGCACCCCCATACCAATCAAACCCTTCATACCAATAGGAAAAATCATCCGCCCAGTCAAACCCTGCCCGCTGGAACGGATCGTTTCGACTCCCTATCTTATGCCATCCATAGCGGACAAATTAGATCAGAACGAAGGCCCCGTTTGGCCTGGTCCCGATAAGGTCCTATTCAATCCAGGCCGGACCCTATGCACCGCGGGAAGATATATCGGCTCAACCCGGCAACAAAACTCGGCCGTACCGCGATGCAACATTGACCACCAAAACCATGAGGAAAGGAACCTCCATGACTACTGCGTCCAAGCGCTCGGTCGAGGGCTTCCGCGTGTCGCCCGCGGATATTCCCAACAAAGGCATCCGCTTCGTCAATCACGAAAAGTGCGGCCGCTCCGGTCATGGCGGCAACTGCTTGACTGAGTGCCACAACGGCGATATCGTGTCCTTTTACAGCAATGTGTCGGGCGAAATCGAGAAAGGTCACGGCGTCGCCGGATGGTCGGAATATCGCCGTTCCGAAGACGGCGGCAGGACCTGGGGCAAACCCGTCGTCCTGGAATACTCGAAATGCGCCTGGGAAGGCACAGAGATGTACGCTGCTATCGTATTTGCGCTCACTACCGCACCCAACGGTGCGCTGGTTGCGTTTGTCTGCCGTTTTGAGCAAGACCTGTGGATCAAGAAACTGCCACCCCTTTGCCTGTTGAGTCACGATGAAGGCCGGACCTGGAGCGAGCCATATCCCCTGGATCCGGCGGCGAGCGTGGCAGAGGTTGCACTGACCTTTGATGCCGTTTTCACCCACAATGATCAAATCTTTGCCGTCTTCATGGGCGGATCGGCCGCTTATTGCATCGGTCCTTATTCACTCTATGTCTCGGCGGACAACGGCGCCAGCTTCGCGCGCCGCAGTATACTGCCCTTCGACCACGAGAACTATTACGTCACTGCCGGCGTGCTCGATACAGGCGAGATAATCGTCTACTCCTACCCCTACCGCGCCAAGGCAGCCATCGATGAGTACAATATCCCCTATGTCACCAGCGCCGACGAGGGACGCACCTGGTCAAAGGTGAAAACGGCCCATTTCCCGCGCGCAATCCGCAATCCGCAACTAGCGCGCAAAATCGGCAATTTCTATTTTCTGCACGGACGCAGCGGCTCCCAAAGCCGCGATCCGAGCAATCTGGTACTCTACGCATCCAGGGATGGGATCCACTGGGACGACGGCGCTATTCTACACCGCAAAGAAAGCGGCGGCGGCGATGCCTATTCCGCCAACGAGGTCATCGGCAAGTACGACCCGAGGGTGCCGAATCGGCTCCTGATCCAGTCCAGCATCGCCTACGAGGACGGCAGCAGCAAGGTCAATGCACATCACTGGTGGGTCGAGCAAATCGAGCATGGCTGAGCCGGAGCAGATGCAGCGATGCATACAAGAGCCAGCAAAACGCAAGACTTTCTCCATTCCAGCATGTGGATCGGCGCAAAGATTTCGGGCCTGGGTATTGCCCGCGGGATGGGGAAGTCCGCACGATCTCCCGACGCTACAGAACTAGGTGAGATAGCATCCGGGAATTCGCGAGCCGGGATATTCGGCCTTGGGATCGCGCGCGGCGATAGGCGCGGGGATTGCGCCCGTCCAGTAGTCGGGTACGGTCGAGGGGCGCAGGTGCCAGGCCAGAACCAGGGTCCGGCGCACATCGGTCTGATTTCTGTGCGCCGCGTGCAGCACCCGGGCATCGGCCATGACCAGCGATCCGGCCTTGACTGCAACATCGACCTGGTCGGGATGGTCGCTGAACATCACCGGATGGTCTGCAGCTATGAAGCGCGCCCCCTGCTCGTGGGCCGGGACCAGCTGGTCGTGGAGCGGGATGCGCTTGCGGTGGGTGCCGGGGATGACCTTGAGGCAGCCATTTGTGGGCGAAGTATCCTGCAGATAGTAGGAGAGGAAGACAATCTGCGGCCAGGGCGAGGTGCTGAGCGGATCATTCCACTGCATCCAGTCCTGGTGCCAGTAGAGCGCCGGCTCGCCCGGATCTTTGGTCAGGATGATGACACCGCCGCTGCTGGCGAAGTCTCCATAGGCCATCTCCTCGAGGGCGCGCCGGGAGGGCGCCCATTCCAGGAGCTTCTGGATAGTGGCATTGTCCGCACCGCGTTCCACCACGTGCTGCCCCTGATATTTTACATCCTCCGGAGCTACGTGGTTCTCCATCAGCCGCTCGGTCTCGTGGCGCAGCTCCTGCAGGAACTCCGGGCTCAGAATATCGTCGATTACACAGTAGCCATCGCGCATCATTTGGGCGCGTTTTTCCAGAGCTTCTGCCGGCGTCATCTCAATCCTCTCCCCTAATGTCCCGCGCCTCGGTCATCCCCCCGAGAGGCAAAAGACAATATTTCTCATTCATTGGGTTCGGGCCACAGGTGGGTCGACAAACCCCGTCTCGGCTGCTCCGTACTGTTGCCGGATGAGTAATGCAAGGTGCGACAGTGGTGGAAGGTGACATCGCCGGGCCCGTATTCTACCACCACCGCCTCGCTTTGGTCTACCTCCACTTCCAGGGCCCCGCTTATGGGATTGCGATGGGTGGCGTCGACGTGCTCGGCAATGCCCTTCTTGTGCGATCCGGGCAAAAACTGCAGCGCCCCCATCGCCCGGCTAACGGCAGTAAAGGCCAGCCAGCAGGTCAAACCGCGGAAATTGGCCTTGCCCGGCCAGCCGTACCCCGCATCCTGGTGCCAGAGCAACTCCACGGCATTGCCCGGCGGCTTGTAAATGAGCTGATCGTATCGGTATTCGATATCTTCACCCATCAATTCTTTGCCCGCCGCGACAATGCGCTGCAGGTACGGGTGGCCCTGCCAACCAGGAATATGCTTATTGGGCATCCCCAGTTGCAGAATCTTGCCCGCCGCCCAGCGCTCCTTCCAGGCATCGACTTCTCCCCGCGTCGCCACATCGTAGCCGCGCCGCAATTCCTCGACCATAGCCGGCGGGATGAATTGGCGGCAAACGACAAAGCCCTGCTCGTGAAAACTTTCGACCTGTTCTTCGCTCAACAAATATTTTTCCGCTGCACCCTTATCCATTTTGTCCCCGCCAAACCTTTGGAGTATCGCTCTTTGCTCAGAACCTGGTTTAAAATGTATTTTGAAGCTGCCCAAATATCAAGATGAAATCAAGAGCGCGACGCAATTTATTGACTTGCCAGGTGCAAGCGGCTCGCCGCCATCCCAAGTGCACTGGCCAAATCTCAAAATCCCCATCCGGAGCCGGGTCGGCCAGCACTCCATTCGCCAAAGGGAGCGCGGCGCGATACTACTTGACCACGCTCGCGCCAGGGCCTTTTATTAGCGTGCTATACGAGCGTCGCTGACCCAAACAATGACACAGGAGAGATACCATGAGTGACAAAGTCGCCATCATCACCGGCGGTGGCTCCGGCATCGGCAAATCGAGCGCCCTCGCGCTGGCGCACGCAGGTTATGCCGTGGCCGTCGCAGGACGCCGTCCCGAGCCCTTGGATGAGACCGTCGCCGCCATCGGGCAGGCCGGAGGCAAGGGCCTGGCGGTACAGACCGACGTCGGCGATCCAACTAACGTGGAAACCCTCTTTGCAAAGGTCATGGAGACCTACGGCCGCCTCGATCTGCTCTTCAACAACGCCGGCTTCGGGGTTGCCGGGCTTTTGGAGGAGCTCACCTACGAGCAGTGGAAATCCGTCGTCGACACCAATTTGACCGGCACCTTCCTGTGCACCCAGCAGGCATTCAAGATCATGAAGGACCAGGATCCCCAGGGTGGCCGCATCATCAACAACGGCTCCGTTTCCGCCCACGTGCCGCGCCCCAATTCGGCGCCCTACACATCCACTAAACACGCCATCACGGGCCTGACCAAAGCATCCTCTCTCGACGGCCGCAAATACAATATCGCCGTCGGCCAGATCGATATCGGCAACGCCCTCGTCAAACGCACCCAGCAAACTCGCGACGGCGGTCTCCTGCAGCCCAATGGCGAGACGGTTCCCGAAGCGACGATGGACGTCGAAAACGTCGCCGATGCGATCGTCCAGATGGCCGCCCTCGACCTGGGGGTAAATATTCAGTTCATCACCATCATGGCCACAAAAATGCCCTATATCGGCCGCGGCTGATGGCCAAAGATGCAAATGCGACCCTGTCGCTTTCCGGCGCGCCGGGAACTCAGCCAGCTTCCCGGCGCGCCAGAAAGCTCAGCAGGGCCGCATTTACCGCTGGCGCCTCGTCCAGCAAGCCCATATGACCCCCTCCTGGAATCTGAACCTGCTCTAGCTGGGGAATGGTTTCCAACGTTCTTTCAAGGGTGGCCGGATCGGCATCCTGCTCGCCTCCAAAGCGCAGGGCCAGCAGCGGCAAGTCGCTCTGGGCCAGGAGGTGAAAATCCCTGCTCATGGCCGCGGCACTGGGCAAGTGACGCAGGGCCTTCACCACGGCCGCGGCAAAGACGGGACTCTCCCGCGCACAAGCCAGGGAAGCCGCATACACATCAAGGACCTCGCTGGAAACCCCGGAAGGCAGACCGGCCCGATGCCCTTCCATCCGCCCGACGAGAGTGCGGCGCAAGCGCCGGGCCAGCAGCCCGCGCAGTAGAGGCAGCGCCCCCATGAACCTGATACTGGCCTTTTGGGTCCGCGGATCATAAGCGCTGGGAGATATCCAGGTGATGCTCCGCAAGCGCGCTGGCGCCAGCCTGAAAAGACGGCTCAGGACCAGATCCGAATTGGACAGCGAGCAGGCGTGTACAGCTCCTCCCTCACCCAGCACCTGCAACAGCTCCAGCGGCTGCCGGGCGAGGATTTCTAGATCCAGTCTTCCTCTTTTGAACTCCGAAAAGCCACGGCCTCACAGATCATAGCGCAGGACCCGAAAGCCAGCCCCGACGAGGGCCGGCACCTGCATGTTCCACACCTCCAGGGGATAGGTCATCCCGTGGACCAGCAGCAGCAGCGGCCCCTCCGAAGGCCCTTCCAGACGATAGCGAGTCCGCCCTCTGGAAAGGAGGACAAAACTGCTCCCCGCTGGAGCCCTGGCCAGATTCCAACCCCGAGGTCTGCCCAAAATACGCGCTGCAAGTTTCTTCATACCTTACTCTTGACTGGTATCCAAATGGGCCAAAAAACCGACGGCCAATCGAGTGCCTCCGCTGCCCCATAGCATTTGTAGGAAAATACAATCTTTAGCAGAGAGCTCACAAGAAAAAAATGCTCGTTCCGGAGAAACCTCAGCAGTTGCACCAATCCCCAACCGCGGCACCCCAGGACAACCCAGAGCTGCTCCAGCTCTATGCGAAAAGCGGCAGGAGAAAGTTGGATCGCGGAACGGCGTACAGACAACGCGGCCGCTGCTTAAAACAGAACTTGCCCATCTTTAATAAATTGGGTGGAGGCGGAGGGAATTATAGGCCCCGTGCTCTGGGGCCTGGGGGGGAGTACCTGCGATTTGAGGTCGGTGTTGGGAATTCAATTTTTCTGCTCGCGCGTAGAATCGCGCAACTTTGTGAAATCACAGCCCGCAAAAAAATTTGTCCCTTAATTTGACATAACTGAATAAAAAACAAATCATTAAAATAGTACAACAGATCTGGCATGGAGTTTGCAAAGTTAAAGAACACCTTGGTTTAGAAAATAAATCTTGTATAATCTATTCGGAAATCCTTTTTTGACAAAGACAAAATAGGGAGGATAAACCCTCATTAATCCAAGAGCAGATTTGCCCATAATGGGGTTTTACGCGCCCGCAAATTATTCCATTTATCGGATATAAGCCAATATATATTGCCCTTTGGGTTTTCTATGGATGGATCAACATTCCTGTACCCAGAAGGTTGCCATGAAAAAGTTGCATCTTAGTGCTTTGCTTTTTTTCCGGTCTATTACCCAGGAGGTTGCCATGAAAAAGTTGCATCTTAGTGCTTTGCTTTTGTTTTCCAGTCTATTCTTTTTGACACCGGAAGGATACGGAGCAGAAAAAGACCGGGAAGATATGGGGAAGACCAGATCTGGAGAGGATAGCTCCCCAGCCAGGCGACGGGCAAAGTTGCTGGCAAAGCCGGCGGCTCGGGCGCTGGCGGAACGGGAAAAAGCTTCTAAGGCGAGGCATGGCATCAAAGACCTCAGGCCCACCCAGGGGAACTTCCAGGAAACCTTGAAAGCAAAGCGAAAAGAGCAACTCGAAGCCAGGCGCCAGAAAGTGCAGAGCAAGCTCCCTGCAAAGCCGCCTAATCAAAGGATAAAGGCGCCGACAAAACCGGTGGCCCGGGCGCTGGCGGAGCGGAGAAAAGGCTCGAACGCCAAGGTTCGTAGCAAAGAACTCAGGCCCACCCAGGGAAGCTTCCAGGCAACCCTGAAAGCAAAATTGCAAGAGCGACGCGCAGCCAAAAGCCAAAAAGCACAGGGCAAGCCCCTTGAAAACCCCGCTAATCAAAGAATAAAATCACTGACAAAACCGGCGGCTCGGGCGCTTTTTGCCCAGTTGACTTCAGAACTAAGTTCCATCATCCAGGATCCCATCGAATTTGGCCGCTACACCGGAACAATTAATACGGGCGAGATCCATATTTACCCATTTACCCTGACGGCAGCTGCAGAGATTCAGATCGACCTGACTTCAAAGGCATTCGACACCTATTTGATGCTATTTGACGAACCGGGAGGGATCTGGGATCTGATAACAGAAAACGACGACTTTGGCGAAACTTTAAACTCCAGGCTTGCAATCTTTCTGGAGCCGGGGGATTACCAGCTCCATGTATTGCCCCTGTATACGGGTGCAGAGGGTGCATACACCCTTAACTTTGCGGAGGGCACCGGCACAGTGGCCGAAAATCCGTCCATTGCGGTCATGCAGGATCAGATCGAGTACGGAAGTTATCCAGGGGTTATTGGTACTGGTGAGATCCACGTATATCCCTTTGTGCTGACGGAAGCTGCACAGGTGGAAATCGTGCTGAGATCAGCTGAGTTCGATGCCTCGTTGGAACTCTGGCAAGACAATGAGGAACCTTCTGATCATGGACCAATAATTTGGGACGACGATAGTGGAGGGTATTTGAACGCGAAAATTTCGCTTTTTTTACCTGCGGGTAATTACCTGATAAAAGCGCAGCCTTTATACGCTTATGAAACGGGGGCATATACCCTCGCCCTGGACGAGGGCGAGGATATTGCGCCGCCCGAGGTCGAGTTGTTGCTCGGTCTGCTCGAGGAGTTAAATCGGCAGAATACAGACGTGATCTTTATCGATGATTTGGCTCTGGAAGAAGGCGGTTGGGAACGGGATTTCCTGCTTTATGCCGTTTCCTTTAATGGAGAATTAACTCGCTGGCAAATGCTACAGACCCTGACTTGGTGGCGCGGCGGTCCGGCCGAGGTCGAGTTATTATTTAGTTTGCTCGAGGAATTGAGCCGGCAGAATGCGGATGTGATCTCCCTTGATGACCTGGCTCTGGAAGAAGGCAATTGGGAGTGGAATTTTCTCTTTAATGACGTATCAGATGGCGATGGAGAGCTGAGTCGCAAGGAACTGGAAGAGGCCCTGGCGTGGTGGGGCTACGCCCCACCCGAGATCGAGTTGCTCTTTGATTTGGCAGACAGGTTTTATTATGAACCGGATCTGGAACTCATCATTATTGACGAGTTGGGTCTGGAGGATTGGAAGCGGGAATTTCTGCTCGAGGTATCGGGCAGCGATGCAGAGTTGACTTTTGCGGAAATCGAAGATTTTCTGAACGATTGGTTTGCACCGCCTGAGGTCAAATTGCTGCTCGGTCTGCTCGAAGAATTAGACCAGCAAAATGCGAATGCGATCAGTATTGGTGAGCTGGATCTGCAAGAGGAGGATTGGGAGTGGGAATTTCTGTATTATGAGGTATCGGGCGGCGATGCAGAGCTGACCCTCTCGGAAGTAAAGCAGGCCCTGGCGTGGTGGGGCTGGTACCCGCCCGAGATCGAGTTGCTGATTGATTTGGCAGACAGGTTTTATTATGAACCGGATCTGGAGCTCATCATTATCGACGAACTGGGTCTGGCGGAGGGAGATTGGGAGTGGGAATTTCTACTCGAGGTATCGGGCGGCGATGCAGAGTTGACCTTCATGGAAGTGGAACGGGCTCTAAACGATTGGTTTATGCCGGAGGAAGTCAAGTTACTGCTCGGCCTGCTCGAAGAATTGAATCAGCAAAATGCGGATGCGATCAGTATGGACGAGCTGGATCTGCAAGAGGAGGATTGGGAGTGGGAATTTCTGCTCGAGGTATCGGGCGGCGATGCACAGCTGAGTCGTAAGGATCTGGAAGAAGCTCTGGCATGGTGGGACTACGACCCACCCGAGATCGAGTTGCTGATTGATTTGGCAGACAGGTTTT
>CAXFTV010000534.1:0-6686 GCA_964005845.1 uncultured bacterium | reverse complement strand
GAAATTCCCCTCTAATTTCCCGTTTTTATAGTTTTTCTCGCTCTCTTTCTGCCCGCTTTCGTAGTATTTAACAAATCGTCCATCCTTTACTCCGCTCCTGTAGTTCCCCTCCCGTTTAATCTGCCCATCTTCCCTATACCAAATCCACCTTCCATCCTTTTCCCCAGATCTGTAATTTTCTTCCCGCCTCGTCTTTCCGTTTTGGTAGTACCAAAGCCATTTTCCATCCCATTCCGAATCCTTGTAATGTGCCTCGACCTTTATCCGTCCATTGAAGTAAAAGCCAGTATACTTGCCATCCCACCTGTGCCCCTTTCGGTATTCTAACGCGGATATTATGTCTCCGCTCTCATCATACTCCCTGTAATATCCGTGTTTAACCAGATTGTCGCCGACGCGATAAAACTGGTACTCCAGTTTGTTTCCGCGTTTATTTTCTCCGTTGTATACCTCGAATATCCGTCCTTGCGTTACCTCCGCTGGTCCCATGGGGTTTTCCCTATCCCCACCACATCCGATACTCACTACCAGCCCCAGCGCCTTCAGTAGTCCAATTATCCGCCCTATTATCCGGCCGTCGATCGACGAGACGTAGAAATACGGACGGTTTTGGGAGAGAGTAGGATGAAAAAGTTTTGCGTCCATTTGCGGATTTTGCTGGTGGTTTAGAGTGCTGTGCCCGAGTTTTTGCGCCCCGGCATAAATCGCCCGCAAAATTTTTTGAGGGCGGAAAAATAAAACGGTTAGGAGTCGATAATCTATAGCTTTTCCGCTGGTGTAGCCACTCCGGAGGTATAGCTGTGGGGCAAGGTGTTGCTCCGCCAGTCCCCGGCGCGCAGCCCATCTCTTTAATATAAGTTAATATTATCTTTAGGGGGTGAAAAGGGCACTCGTCGCGAAGAAATTTTTGTCTAATAGATACAAGCGGATAACCAGGTTGATAAAATGGGGCATTGGGGAAGCGGTCGCTGGAACCCAGCGGCTGCGGTGGTGATCTCATGTTGACAATTTCCCGCCCAGCCCATATCGTAGATCGTGTCAACCCCCCGCGGCCCTCCCCCGCTACCACTGACCAGTAGTAAATATTCCCCTCGAAGATTTTTCTCCACCGCATTTATGAAGAATAAGGGCAAGGAACAGCTCATCGCCTGGGGCTTCATGGCGCCGGCATTGATTGTGCTGGCGGCATTTGGACTCTTCCCAATTGGCTATGCATTCTACGTTAGTCTGCACCGCTGGCGGATCAAGCAGGAGGCTCTAATCGGCCTGGAACACTATGTCCGGGCTTTGGGAGATCCCCAATTTTTCGCCTATTTCCTCCTGGGACTGATCTCGATCTGGGCCGCGAGCCGCTGGTTCGGTCGGCGTCGCTGGCGCCACCGGCGATCGCTGGTATCAGTGGTCGTTTATGCGCTGCTCTGCGCGGTGGCTCTGTGGCTGATGTCCCTGGGTTTGCCGGGCATGCTGGAAAGCGGCGACGGGCGGCTTTACAATGGCTTTAAAGTCACTTTTTTTTATGCTCTGGGCACCATCCCCGTGCAATTGACCGTGGCCATGATGCTGGCCTGTGTACTCTTCAATAGCTGGCGCGGCAAGGGTTTTTTCAGGGTCTTGTTCTTTCTGCCCTACGTCACTCCCGTGATCGCCTCGGCCGTGGTTTTCCGCACCATTTTCAGTCCGCATCCCTCCTCTTTAGCCAACCGCTTCTGGGCCATCCTGGGCATGGAGGAGCAACGCTGGCTCTACGAAAATAAATCCGTGGTCTTTTTGGCCCTCGAGGGATTGGGCGTGAGCAGTTGCCCGGCATGGGTCAACGAATGGTTTCCCAGTCTTGCCCTGGTTTCTATCATCCTCTACAATATCTGGGTCTACATAGGCTACGATACCGTGATCCTTCTGGCCGGGTTGAGCGCCATCCCCGCCCATTACTACGAAGCGGCCGAGATCGATGGGGCCGGTAGCTGGCAGGTTTTCCGCCACATCACCTTGCCGCTGGTCTCTCCGACCCTGTTCTTTCTTTCCATGGTGGCGGTCATCGGCACCTTTAAGGCCTTTAACCATATCTACATCATGCGTACACCAGGCGCGCGCGACACGGTGGACGTGTTGAGTATTGCCATTTTCGACCAGCTCTTTGAACACCACGACGCCGGTTACGCCGCTTGCCTGGCATTTATTCTATTCGTAGCTATCCTGGCGCTGACCCTGCTGCAAAACAGGGCGTTGGGAAAACGAGTCTTTTATGGCGAGTGAGAAAGGGCCCCCAAAGTGGACCCGTTGGGGGTCTTACGCCGGGCTGGTACTGGGAGGTATCGCTGCTTGCATCCCCTTCGTCTGGATGCTGTTGGCTTCCTTTATGACGCGCGGTGAGACCCTGCGCAAAGTGTTTGTGCCGGCCGAAATGCAGTGGGAAAACTACTTGCTGGCATGGCGGGAAGCCGACTTTGGCCTCTATTTCGAAAACTCGCTGATCATTGCCGTCGTGCAGGTGGGCGGCACGCTGTTGTTTTCGCTGATGGCGGCCTATCCACTGGCGCGGATGCAGTTTCGTGGCCGGGATGCCGTTTTCGCCTGCATCCTGGCGACCTTGATGATCCCGGAGACGGTGACCATGGTGCCCAATTTCCTCACCATAACCTGGTTGCACCGCCAGAGCCCATTTGCCTGGTTGGATAGCTGGCCGGCCCTGACCGTGCCCTTCATGGCCAGTGCATTCTGCATTTTCTTATTGCGCCAGTTCCTGCGGGCCCTGCCCGGCGATTTGTGGGAAGCGGCGCGGATTGACGGGGCGGGCCACGTCCGCTTCCTGTTTCAGATCGTGCTGCCGCTGTGCCGCGCTCCTCTGCTGACCGTGGGCATGTTCACCTTCATCGGTTCCTGGAATGCCCTGGCCTGGCCCTTGCTGGTGACTTATACGTCGAAGTGGCGGCCGATTTCGGTGGGGTTGCAGCAGTTCGTCAGCGAGGCCGGCGCCGAGGTCCATCTGCAGATGGCCGGTGCGGTAATTGCCACCTTTCCGGTGCTGCTGGCCTATTTCTTGATCCAGCGGGAGTTTACCGAGGGGATCTCCATGTCAGGGCTCAAAGGATAAAAATATGGGAGTCGCTAACTACGCCAAACCCAAAAGCAGTGTTTCCCGATGTCGGCGGGGAGCGGTGGTGGTCAAGGGCATTTTTTTAAATGATTTTCTCATAATGTCTCTCCTTATTTTTCTGCTGGTCCTGGGGGCCTGCGGCCAGAACGGCGAGCCGGTGCCGGATGGGACAGTCGACCTGGAAGAGGTGGACCCGCGGGGACAGGAGGTGACGTTCTGGTATCAGCACACGCGGCAACGCGAGGAGGCGTTGCTGGAGTTGATCGAGGAGTTCAACCAGAAAAATCCGCATCGGATCCAGGTGCGGGGCGAGTACGCCGGCGGTTACGGCGATATCTACAACAAAATGCTGGTGGCCCTCCAGGGGGGAGGCATACCCCAGATCGTGGTGGCCTACCAGAATCAGGCTCTGGCCTACTACCACGCCGATGGCATCGTGGATCTGACACCGTACATATATTCCCCCAAGTGGGGCCTTGCCGAGGCCTTGGAAAAGGATTTTATCCAGTCCTTTGTGGCGCAGGATCGGGTGGGGGGTATACAGGTCGGCTTTCCACCCAATCGCTCCATGGAAATCCTCTATTACAATGCCGACTGGCTGCGCGAACTGGGCTATGAGGGTCCCCCCCAGAACTGGGCGGCATTTGCCGAAATGTGTCGCAAAGCCTCTTTACAGCCCTTCAGTAGAGCGGCCAAAAAAGACCGCAGTATGGGGTTTTTGCTGGAGCCGGACGCCAGTCGCCTGGCGTCCATGGTTTTCAGCCGCGGCGGCGATTTTATGAACCCAGCAGGGACTGCCTATACCCTCAATACACCCCAGGCCAGAGCCGCGCTGGAATTGATGCAGGATCTGGTGCGCTCAGGTGCTGCGGGTCTGGTCGGCGAACCTTACGCCGACCAGACCGATTTCAGTTTGGGCCAGGTCCTCTTTGCGCTGCGCTCGTCGTCCGGACTGCCCAACTTCAAGAGCGGGGTGGAAGAAGAGGGCGTTGGCTTCGAATGGAAAGTGACCACCCTGCCCCACGAGGGTAGCGAACCAGTAGTGAACGTGTACGGAGCCAGCGTCTCGGTGTGTCGTAGCACGCCGGCGCAGCAATTGGCGGCCTGGCTTTTCCTCCGCTGGTTTACCGAATCCGCCCAGCAGGCCCGCTGGGTGCGGGCGAGCAATTATTTCCCGGTGCGCAAGAGCACCGCCCGTGACCTGAAAGATTATTTCGGCGAAAATCCCCACTATGAAGCCGCCTATCAGCTGCTGGACTACGGCCGCTCTGAACCCTCCGTCGCCGGATACCAGCAGGTGCGCCGTTTGATCGGGGATGCCATGGTGGAGATTCTCGACGGGGCCGCGCCGGCAGCGGTGTTGAGCCGGCTCGAGCGCGAGGCCAATAAAACCCTTGTGAACCCCTGAACTCAGAGCGAGAGAATTTTTAACCTGGAGGTTGGAAAACGGTGCCCAAAAACGCAAAGAAGCCCAATGTAGTCGTTTTTTTTACCGATCAGCAGCGCTGGGATACCACGGGTCTGCACGGCAATCCCATGGATCTGACCCCGAATCTAGACCGGTTGGCGCGGTCCCATACCCACGTGGCTCATTCCTTTACCTGTCAGCCGGTGTGCGGTCCGGCGCGCTCTTGCCTGCAGACTGGACTTTATGCTACCACTACCGGATGTTTCCGCAACGGCATTCCCTTGCCCGCGGGTAGCCGCACCCTGGCCCACTACTTCGGAGAAGCCGGTTATCAGACCGGATATATCGGCAAGTGGCACCTGAATGGACGAGGCTCGATGGGCCCAGTACCCCGCGAGCAGCGCGGTGGTTACGATTACTGGCTGGCCTCCAACACTTTGGAATTCACCTCCGATGCCTACCACACCGTACTCTATGACGAAGCCGAGCAACCCGTGGAACTGCCCGGCTTCCGGGTGGACGCGCTGACAGATGCGGCCATTCGCTACCTGGATGCTCACCGGGCCGATCCCTTCTTTCTCTTTGTTTCCTACATCGAGCCACACCACCAGAACCATCTGGACGACTATCCGCCGCCAGACGGCTACCGCGAGCGCTATACCGGTGGGTGGGTGCCTCCGGACCTGGCCGCTCTGGGCGGCTCCACGCACCAGCATCTGGGCGGGTATTACGGCCAGGTAAAACGTCTTGACGAGGCGCTGGGCAGAGTAGTGGACGCGCTGAAAAGTCTGGATTTGCTGGAAGACACGGTCCTGCTCTTTACCTCCGACCACGGTTGTCACTTCAAGACCCGCAACGGCGAATACAAGCGCTCCGGGCACGAAAGTTCCATAAGGGTACCCACCGTTTTTGCCGGCTCTAGTTTTGCCGGCGGTGGCCAGATCCAGGAACTGGTGAGTTTGATCGACCTGCCGCCTACCCTGTTGGACGCGGCCGGACTGGAGGTGCCCGAACACATGCAAGGGCGCTCCATTCTACCCCTTGTGCGCGGCGACCGCGGCGGTTGGCCCGAGGAGGTCTTTGTCCAGATCAGCGAGGCCCAGGTGGGGCGGGCGGTGCGCACAAGGCGCTGGAAGTACGGTGTGGATGCGGCGAGTCCGGGCGATGGCGCGGGCGCCGATGTTTACAAAGAGGAATTTCTCTACGACCTGCAGGCCGATCCCTACGAACTGAACAATCTGATCGGGCTGGAGTCGCACCGCGAAGTGGCTCAGGTGATGAGCCAGCGGCTGCTCCACCGCATGCGGGCGGCAGGGGAGGAGGCCCCAGAGATCGAGCGGGCCCCGGGGCGGGGTAGCGGTCAGCGCCGCGTTAGTTCTCTGGAAGCACGGATGTAGGGACCTTATTTACAGTAAATTCAACCCGATGGGATCGCATATGAAAACCTTGGAAGTTGACATGGCTGTCATCGGCGCGGGACCTGCCGGGCAGAAAGGCGCCATTCAAGGCGCCAAGGCCGGCAAAAAGGTGGTGGTGATCGATAGGCTGGGCCTGCTCGGGGGAGCCTGCCTGAATCAGGGCACCATTCCATCCAAAGCCCTGCGCCAGGCGATTCTGGATTTGACCGGTTTTTTACAATCCGCCTATTTCGGTGAATCACACCGGAGCCGTCGGGAAATCTCTATTAACGACCTGAACTTGCGGGTCGACAAAGTTATCGAAGACGAAAACGCTCTGCTACTCGAACAGTGTAAAGGCAATGGTGTCGAGGTGGCGTATGGGAGTGCTCGCTTTGTGGACGAGCACGCGATTGAGGTGGTGGACCAAAAAGGTCAGGTCGCCTGCCAGGTGCGAGCGGAAAAGGTGCTGATTTCCACCGGATCGCGGCCTCGGCATCCCATTGATATCCCGGACGACAGGGAGATCTTCATGGATTCGGATCAAATTTTCCGGCTGGACCAACTGCCCGAGTCCATGATCATATTAGGGGGTGGCATCATTGGCTGCGAGTATGCCACCATGTTTGCCGCCCTGGGAGTGCGCGTCATCATCATAGAGCGGCGGCGTCAGTTGCTGCGGATGCTGGATGCCGAAATCGGCCAGCTTTTTGCCCAGTATATCGAGGACCTCGGCGTCGAGGTCAATCTGGGATGCAACATCAAAGAGGTGCGCAGCAGCCGGGAT
>CAXFTV010000533.1:0-7219 GCA_964005845.1 uncultured bacterium | reverse complement strand
TACGACTGGAGAATTGTTCCTGCGTGTGGCGCTGCAAGGGAGAAGAACACGGCCCCCTGCACGGCGGCGGCCCGTCGCAGGCCGATCCCATTTTCGGCTACCGGGTTCAGAACGGCCGCATCCACGCCGGCATGGTGCGGGTGATTTTCGAACTGACCGATATCGCTATGGAAGATCAGAGCACCCATTTCCTCGTCGGCAGCCACAAAGCGGGATTCCAGGTTCATCCAGACCATCTTTCGCTGCAACAGGGAAAGCGCAGCCCTTTCCTGATGAGCTACGAATGTCCGGCCGGCAGCGCCGTCTTCTTTACCGAGAACCTGTGCCACGCCGGGCCGGTATGGCAACGCGAAACCCCGCGCGTCACAGTCCTGAACGCCTATTCCCACCTGGCCACCCACTGGCACCGGCTCAAGACGCCCCCGGCGGTAATCGATGGATTGCCGCGCGCAAAACAGGCCTACTTCCGGGAGGCCTGGGTCGCGGATTTTCGCACCGAGCCGGCCACTCACAACACCGTGGAGCGCTTTCTCGCCAGCGATGAACCGCCCATCGATACGGACCACGAACCTTGAAAGATCCAACCTTGCTCCAGGGTTTGAGCAGCCTTCGGGCCGCAGAGCGAATTTTTTAAGGCCGGCTTCTGAGTGCGTCTATTCGAGGGGCCTCCAGGGGGCGCCGGAAGAGCCGTAGTCGATTTCCAATTCTACATCGGTGACTTCGAGAGGCACCTGTCGACGCAAGCGCTCATTGGCTTTGCTGAGGTGGATGGAAATTTCGTTCTTCCCGCGCTGCGGCGGCTGGGCGCGCAGGTCGTAAATTTGCCACGAAGTCGGCGTGAAACTTGCGCTTTCTTGCGGCGCGAACGGGTTCTCGCAGGGGAGGAGGGCGCCGTTCAATCTCACTTCTAGCCGGTCGTCTATGGTCAGTTCTCTGAAAAGCAACAGCAGGCGCAGCCGCTGGATGCGGCCGGCGCAGTGGCGGATATCGTCCTCTATATCGATTTCCAGCTGCAGGGGACGGTCTTCCAGGACGGCCGGCAGGACGCGCTCCGCGACCAGGCAATTGGGAAACGATTCGTGGCGCCGCATGAGGACATAGCGCTTGTTTTTGCAGCGCAAGCGCCGGCAATCGCCGATATCGTCCAGGGCGGGCCGGTGGTCGCAATTGTAGGTGTTCGTGGTATTGGCCCAATTGAAGACGTAGAGGCCGTCGGCGCCCCGGTTCCAATGGCGGGCCGCAATGGCGTTGATCATAGGTCGGGTCAGGGGCAGCATGACGGGGGTTTTCAACTGAAAATAGGGGACGCCCGGAAATTCGCGGGTATAGCCGGCGCTGTAGGCTTCTTCGATGGCCGGGTTGATGCGGACGGGAGTAGCCCGCGTCAGGTCGGCCCACTCGCCGATATCCTCTTCCGTGTCGGCGGCAAAAAAAGTGGAAGGCACGATGATATCTACCAGTCCTTCCTCGACCCACAGCGGTACATTCAGCCCCAGGCGGAGCGCGCCTGCAATGGTGCTGGGCACCCGCACCGATAGGCCGAGGGTTTTTCCCTTCTCCGCCCCAATGCGGTCGAGGGCTGCCCTGGTCTGGCGCAAGAGCCGGGTCATCAAAGGCGCGTTGGCCCCTTCCTCACCGCACTTGAAATATCCGGGGCAGCGCATAAAATCGTATTCGAAACCATCGACGTCGTAGCGCTGGCAGGCTTCGATCGCCACGTCCAGGCGCAGCTGGCGCACTGCGGCGTGGGCGAAGTCCTGGAACCAGGCCATGGAGTGGCGCAGGTTTTCGGGCCAGCACCGGGTGCCGTCCCGGCCGATGAGATAGTGCGGATGGTCCTCGTAGAATTTACTGCCGATGAGGCGGTAGACCTGGCCCTGGCTGTCGACGTGATGCCAGTCGTTCATGCGCAGTTGCAGCCAGTAGTCCATGCCCAGTTGACGGGCGTGGCGAATTTGCAGCGCGAAGGGGTCGCAGCCCCGAGCCCACAAGTGCTGCAGGTTTGCCGCCATGCGCCACTGGGCGCTGTCGCCGATGGTGGCTCCGGCTGCGAGGCGATCGACGATAAACTCCATACCGGCTACCGCGGAGGGATAGGACAGGGTATAACCGGCACAGGGGCCAACGGTTGCCACATAGGCATCGACGGGTGAGCCCTCCAGACCGCCGAAACTTAGCTGCAATAGCTTTTCGGGGGTGATGGGCGGGTTGCAGCTCGCGGCTCCGGCACCGCTGTCATCGCACCACATGATGCGGTAGTTTCTGCTCAGGCGTCCCTCGGGTTTAGCCATTCTAGTGCTCCATGGAATCGGGGTATGGGTGGGATTGCATTGCGCCGGCTGCAGGGCGCGGCGCCGGAGCGGGAAGAAAAATAGCGCATTACCACGGCCCGGTCCCCGCGAAGCGAAAGCGCAGCGGCCGGGTGAATTGCAGGTGGGCGCGGCGGACCTGATCGAGCCCCGGGTCGACCGCGAAGATCAGCAGCGCCTCGTCCGTCGCGTAGAGGGTGCCTGCGGCGACCGCTAGATTCCGATCCAGCGCCGTTCCCTTCGCGCCGATGGGGAAGACCATCGGCCGCGACCAGTATGAGAATCCCCAGCCGTAATTGGCCACGTAGGTGCAGGGCGCCGAGTGCACGACCGGACCGCCGCGCCGGTTGCCCGCGAACTGCGCTTTGCGCAGTGAGGCGATACCGTATTTTTCGGAGCTGCTGTACGCGGCTATCCAGGGGATATCTCTATCGAGGATGGCCAGAGCCCCCCGGGCCATCCCGTCGATGCTGGCCCAGCCTTCGGGGTCTCTGTGGGCGTTTATGCGGCGGCTGAAGACGCTGCCGTCCTCGAGGGGCCAGGCGAAGTGGGAAAATACATCGCGCAGATTATGCGCCGCATCTGGCGCCGTTGCCAGCGGCTTGCGCGTACTGGTCGCGACGATTTCTCCCATGCGGATGGCCCGCACCGAGCGGGGGCGGGTGAATTCCAGCGTCGTCTCGACATGGACATAGGGTACGTGGGCGTAGAATGTGTAGGTGATCGAACAGAGCACATCGCGGTAATGGGGCATGGGTCCCCAGCGCCGATAGCGCAGCGCCAGTGGACCACTCTCGCTATTCTGGTTGGGCGGCCTTTGCCAGTCGTGGTCGTGGTCCCACTTGTCCGGCGGGCTCCACACATCCGCCCCGAAGTGAATGGGCCGCCCTCTTTGGAAAAAGTCTATTGCGCCCGCGCCCTCCAGGCCCCTGCGCGCAGCCGCTTCTATGGCGCCCGAACGCGCATCCAGCTGGATCGCGTAGTATTCGTTCCGGATGCTCAGGCCGGGCATTGTGCCGCTGATTTGCAAAGCGCCGGCGGGGCGCGCCTGCGGCAGTTCGGGGCGGGCGCCCGCAGGCGCTTCGGGCAGGCCCCAGAACAAGCGGTACGTCACTTCGGAGTGCGCCGCACAGTGGGCCAGAAAGATCAGGTTGGCGCTTGCGGCCGGCGCTGGTCCCGCGGCGGCGATCCCGGCGGCAATCTGATGCGGCACCAGTACGCCGCGCTGGTCCGATTCGAGCCGCACGACGCGCACGTGCTGGCGCCACGCCGGCAGCTGGTCGACGGGCATGCTCAAGGTCACCTCGATCGGTTCGTAGGTGCGCTCGAGACCCGCCGTTTCCACCAGCGTGTAGTCGTAGTGGCGCGCGAAGAATTTCTCCCAGCCCGCGATGTCGATCGGTTCGGATGCTCCGGGCGCGGCAAAGAACAGCAAGGCGAGGGCGGCAATTACTTGCACCAGGTCCCTGCCGCTGGCCGCACCGCTTCCTGTCGTGTCCATAGATTCTCCTTCCCCAGCGAGGTGCGCGAGCCGCAGGATCAGATGGAATTGCGCCAAGCGCTGAGCCGAATGCATCTCCGGGGGCCTCGCCTCGGACCGCGTTCGAAAACCTCACTGGGTATCAGCGCTCGCTCGCCTTCCTGGCCTGGCGCAACCCACTGCCTTAAATTATGTTGCAGATCCGGCTCCGGGGCGGAGCGGGCTCCGCTGCGTCCCCGGTGATTGCATCTCTAATCAGGAAAAATATCGGCGCAAAGGAAAGGGCATGTCCACAAAACCACATTTGTTAGACGACGCCACCATGCGGCAGTTCATCGCCGCCGGCTATATCACGCTGCAAACCGATCTGCCGCTGCAATTCCACGAAGAGCTTTACGAAAAGACCGCCGCCGTCTTTGCGGCCGAGGGCAATCCCGGCAATAATCTGCTGCCGCGCATTCCCGAATACCAGCAGATTTTTGCGGACGACAAGGTGCGCGGCGCCCTCGCCAGCATCCTCGGCCCGGACTACTATATGCACCCGCACCGCCACTGCCACTTCAACCCGCCCGGCAGCGCGGGGCAGGGCATGCACAAGGACAGCTGGACGCGGCGCCATCATCGCACCCGCTGGGCCATGGCGTTTTACTATCCGCAGGACGTGCCCCTCGAACTCGGCCCCACCGGTATCGTCGCCGGCACCCACTACCAGAACGAGATCGCCGCAGCCGATCTGCAGGCCGAAATCCCGCTCACTGGTGCGGCTGGCACGGTGACCATTGTCCACTACGATCTGTGGCATCGGGCCATGCCCAATAGCACCGCTGATAAACGCTTCATGGCCAAATTTCTCTTCGCCCGCATGAGTGAACCGCAAGCGCCGACCTGGGCGGTGGGCGACGCCGATACAAGCGTGGAAAGCCCCATGCACCAGAGCCTCTGGAACTGGCATGCCGGCCAGCAGGACCGGGCCTTGAGGGGATCGGGCCGTGCCGCCGCCGGGCTCATCGATCAGCTGCAAGCCGACGACGAACGCGCGTGTCTCGATGCCGCCTACAACCTGGCCAGCCTGGGGCCGGCGGTCCTGCCCGAACTGGTGCGGACGCTGGGCAGTCCCTCCGAGGCCCGGCGGCGCAATGCCGGTTATGCCCTCAGCGCCATGGGCGCCGCCGCCGTACCGCAGCTTGTCGACGAGCTGGCCTCCAAGGACGAAAACAGCCGTGCCGCCGCCGCCAATGTTCTGGGCGATATCGGCCTGGCAGCGGGGGATGCCGCCGCCGGTCTGGCCGCGGCACTCGGCGATCCGGCACTGCCCGTGCGCCGTCACGCGGCCGAAAGTCTGGGTTTGCTCAACGGCGCCGCCCGCAGCGCCGTGCCCCGCCTGGTCGAGGCCCTGGACGACGACGACGAATGGGTGCGGCGCAATACCGCCATGAGCCTGGCGCGCCTGGGGCCGGATGCCGAAGCAGCCCTGCCCGCTCTGGTCGGGGCGCTCGGCGATGCCAATCGCTACGTGCGCGCCAAAGCCGCCCTGGCGCTGCAGCGCCAGGGCACGGAGGCAGCCCACCAGGCGCTCCTGGACTTTCTGGCGACGGCCCGCTGGTGCCCGTTAACGGACCAAGCGAGCCTTTTTTGAGCACCCTGAATTTGTCCTCGGCGCGCTCTTTCAAGCGCCTTTTTTCCATGCCCCTGTTACCTTTTGCGGCGGCGGACATCTAAAGAGTGAATCGATGATCTCGAAGCAGCGGAGCGGAGCATGTCCCTCGGACCCGAACAGGGGGCGGACCTCGACGGCGAATGCGCCGAGGACCAGCGCCCCAATAGCGGTTTGCGCGAAGGCGAAATCTCCCACGCCGAAGTCAACGATGCCCTGCGCCTGGCCTCCAAGACCATAATCTTCGGGCAGCAGAACCGCTTGCGCAACGGTCTCGTGCTCGACGCGGATGAACGCCTGCCGCGCTTCCACGCCGGCCACGATCTGGTCAAATTCTTTTACGGCGGCATTCGCCAACTGCCCGACTACCTGCTCGACGCCATGCTCGCCGCCGGCATCAGCGTCACCCTGGTCAAAGGGTGCGAGCTGCTCGTCTTCCACGACGTGCGCTGCCATCAGTCTTTACACGTCGGCCGGGTGCGCAAAACCATCTACATATCCGATAAGCTGCTCCAGGGCGCCTTCGAGAAGGGCTACGACTACTGGGCTCTGGCCGAGCTCCTCATCCAGGAAGCCTATCCCCTGCTCGACTGCCTGCTCATCGTGGAACTCGCCCGCCGCTGTCAGAGCCAGCTCCACAAACGCCTTACCCTGAGCTATTATTTCATCAAGGATACCCTGCGTCGGCTCAACAAACACCGCCGCGAGCTGGACGAGACCGAAGACAATGAGTTCGCGCACTTTTTCTGCCACTACGCCGAAGAGTTCTACTCCTGGGATGGGAAAATATGCGACCAGGATCCCTTTGAACTGGCCGCCGCCATCTTCGACGAAGAGCGCGAGCGCCTCTGGGCCAGCAACAAGATCTACACCATCCGCGCGGCCCTTAAGTACCCCGATTATTTCGATCTCGATCGCGATATCGTGCATCCGCTGGCGCACGCCAGAGCCGCAGAGCTGGGCCAGTCCACCGCACCGCGGAACGTCGCCGAGATGATCCACGACCTCGAGGACGCCGCCCGCTTCAAAGTGAGCCGCCAGATCAAGACCGACCGCTTGCTGGAACAATTGCTGCAATGCGGCGCCGCCGGCATCCGCGGCCTGGTCGAGTGTCTGGCGCGCGCCGCGGCCACCGGCCGGACTCTTCTCACCGACAACCAGTACGATGGCTACGACATCGTTGTGGAGTGGAAGGGCAAATTGCAGAAATATTCGAGCAGCCTGCTCGAAGGGTTGCCGGGCAGTATCAGCAACGACTGGAACCAACTTTTTTACGAGCGCTACCTGCACTACCTGATGCGGGAGTTCCACCGCTTCCAGCGCCTGCCGCAGGAGGACCGCGAAGAGCACCTGGACTACCTGGAATCCCTGCTCCACCTGATCATCGGCTGCACCCGGCCGCAGGCCACCGGCCCCGAGCGCATGGCCCTGGTCGCCACCGCGGCCCACGCCAGTGCACGCGCCAAGGTCGCCCAGTGGACCAATACGGCTGAATTTCTGCTCGCCGACCGGGACGTCTCCGAAGGCGCCGACCTGGTGCTCGCACTGCTCGAAAAACTCGACCTGCATCCCCTCTTCCACACCCTGCTGCTGGAACAGGCGCGCGAGCTCAGCGGCGCTGAGCAGCTGAGCTTCGGTCTGCCCACGCGCGACCTGGTGGCCCAGCTGCTGGAAAAAATGCCGCCGCGGCCCTACCGCCTCAGTTCCGATCCGCAGACCGTGCGCGCCCTTGATCGCCGCGCCGCGCCCGCCCTGGATGAAATTCTGCAAGGCATT
>CAXFTV010000532.1:0-8484 GCA_964005845.1 uncultured bacterium | reverse complement strand
TAGTCGACGATGGGTTTGATAGCCAGATCGGGCCCGTGGTTGTAGGCCTCGCCCCAGCCGTAGAGCCCCTCGTCGGTCTCGACCTTGACCAGGGCACGCGGTCGGCTCCCGTCGCGGGTCATGAGGGTTTTGATGGCGGTAATTTTCATATAGTGACCTTTCTAGCTGAAAAACAGTGGGTAGAGGCCGCCTTCGGCTTCGCGTTTGATCAGGTGGACCAGTTCCATGGTGTGGTAATCGCCCCACATGCAGGATTCGCCGCAGGGAATTTTGCGTCCCCTGGGGATATAATCCCAGCCGTTGGGGCGGTGATAGATGGCGTGCAGGGTGATACCCTGGTGTTTTTTGGCGGTGGAGAGGTAGGGCTCCTGCAGCAGGGCACGGGCCGTGGTGTAGGCCGCGGCTTTGTAGCGGCGACCGCTTTTACCATCTCCTTTGGATATGAAGTAATTGCCCAGGCGCAAAAAACCCTGGGCGCAGATGGCGGCGGCGGAACTGTCCAGGGGTTCGATGTCGTTGTAGGGATCGGAGGGGGTGTGGGTGATCGGTCCGCAGGCGGCTACCCCCGGAGCACCGGTATCCCAGAAGGGGATGCCATCGGCAAAGCTGTTTTCAATGTGGAACTCGGCAGTGGCCAGAGCGGCCTTTTCCATGGTCCTGACAAAGGGCTGTTTTTTGCCCAGGCCCTCCATGTCCCGGTTTTTGAGGGTGGCGAAGTACTCCAGGAGCTCGGCGCAGCCGCACAGCACCCAGGACAGGCCCCGGGTCCAGGTGGAAAAAGCGGAATAACCTTGCTGGGTACTGGCGCAGCGGTACTGGCCGTCGTTGATATTGAAAATCGATTCGTGGGCCACCCGCCCGGAGCGATCGAAGGCGTCGCGGTTCTCGCCGTAGTATACATTGAAGCGGGCACTGGTCTCGACGTGCTCGATCAGCCGCCCCAGCAGGCTGATAGGTTTGTCGCCTTCGCCCATGAGCACGTGGCCCAGCTGGTGGGCAAGCCCGAGGATGCGCATGGAACGCATGGTGTCGGCGAAGAGCGAGTGCGGGCCGTTGAAGGAGTGGATGAAGCCGGTGCCGTAGGCCGTAGGGGTCCAACGCGCTGCCTGAATTGCCCCGGAGAGTTTCAGCGCCAGTTCGTAGAACTCGAGTTCGCGCTGATCGAAGCTAATGCGGCCTTCCAGCAACAGGCGTCGCAGGTTGCCGTACGTGGACAGGTTGTTGAAGCCGTGGTCGTGGACGCCAACGTGGGAGATGTGTGGGGCCATGTGATCGATGGTGCGCCGCCGGCCGATTTCGAGAAAGCGTTCATCATCGGTCATGTCGTACTGGAGAATGGCGCAGCCGTACTGAAAACCCTGGGTCCACTCGGTCCAGCCGCGGGTGGTATAGCGGCCGGCCCGGGTATAGACCGGGGTGCCTTTGCGAACATCCCAGCTGGCGTCGAGGTCGAGGATTTTATGGGCTGTCAGTTCGAGGAAGTTGTAGATGGCGGGGAGGAGGCTTTTGGGAGTAGTGCGGCGATCTATTTTCATGGCTGGGGTCCTTGTTTTGCGGGAGTTTTCGCTCGTTGTGCAGGGGGCGGCCGGACCGGATATTGGCGTTCTCCCGTTCCACATTGCACCGGTTTTCGAATCCTCCGACGGCGCAAAATGAGACCAAGTATTTTTGCCCGGGTGCAGTCGGACTGGTTGCTTAATTAAACCGGTGCGAAATTGCGTGAAAAGTACGGTTAGTAAAGGGCCGGGTCAATACGCCTGCGGGGAATTTTTTGCCTGGCTTCCCGTTATATGTTGCGATGGGGGGGGGAGTCGGTGGTGCCTCGGTGTGAAGGGGACGGCGAGCCAGTGCTCGATAGCTAGCCTGAATAGCATTGGGGGGGCCTCAGCACGGCGCTTCAAAGCGCAGAGAGCGAGGAGCGGATTTTGCATAGCCCCGAGTTTTCACTTGGGTTATCTTTGAGCCATGTGCAAAAAGGCGAATTTGTCCATTTTGTGGTTGCTGGTCGTTTTGGTCCTGGGATGCGCGTTGCGCTTTGTCGGGTTGACGCGGGGGAGCAGCGATTTCGTTTTGCCCGAGCAGGCCAGGACCGGCGTCGGCGAAGTTTATTACCAGTTTCATCCGGACGAGGAAACCCTGGTGCGGGCAGCGCTTAAGTTGAGTAGCCCCTTGGAGCCGCCGCTGACGGCTTATGGAATGCTGCCGATGTACCTGGCGCGCGCGGTGCTGGAGGTCGTTTTCCTGGGGACGGGGGAGGTGGATCTGGAAGTGCCGCAGGAGCGCTTCCGGGTCTTTTGCGCGGTTCGCTTCCTGGCCACGGCACTTTCCTGTTTGAGTTTATGGCTGGTTTTTGCAATTGGGCGCCGGTGCTTTGACTGGCGGAGCGGCTGTCTCGCAACCTTCTTCGTAGCGGTGGCACCGGTGGCTGTCCAACAGGCCCACTTCTATACAGTGGACGGCGTTTTTACTTTTCTGATCCTGGTTTTTTTCTACGTAGTGCTGCGGGCGTTGGAGAGGCCACAGCGCTGGGTTTACCTGCTGGGTGGCGCCCTGGTGGGTGCGAGCGGGGCGGTGCGGCTGAATGGACTCCTGCTGGGCATTGTGTTGCTGGGGGCCCATTTGCTGCGGGCGGATCAGGAGGTGAGTGGAAGTGGGGCGCAGCGCTGGCGCCGGCGTTTGCTGCAGGTGGATTTGTGGCTTGGCGGCTTGATGGCAGTAGTCGTGCTGGTACTCCTGCAGCCCTTTCTGGTAGTGGCGCCGGAGCTGATGCAGCGCGCCGATTTCACCAATGATTTTAGCTTTTCGGTGAAGGTGGCCAGGGGAGAAATCTTGCGCCTCTGGTCGCTGGTGGACGTGCATACCGTACCTTATTTGCACTACTGGAGCGATTTGTGGCCGCAGGGGGTGGGATGGCCGCTGACCGGGACCTTTGTTCTGGGTGTGGGTTGGGCGTTGTGGCACCGCCGGCCGGTCGGCCTGTTGATGCTGCTATGGGCGGCAATCTACTTTGTGGCAATTGGCGGCTTGTTGACCAAGCACGTGCGCTACCTGTTGCCTCTGTTGCCTTTCCTGAGCTTGCTGGCGGCCGATTTTTGTAGTGCACTGTGCCGTTTTCGCGTGTCCCGCTGGCGTCGAGTAGGCATCGTACTGGTGGCAGGGGTAGTGGTTTATTCGGGTTGCTACGGCATCGCTTTTGCGCGTATCTACGCCGTTGAGGACAGCCGTATCCAGGCCGCTCGCTGGGTTGGGGAACAGGTGCCGGAGGGCAGCATTGTGGGCATAGAGCGCGGCGGCTTTACCATGCGCAAAATGCTCAGCCACGAGCGTCTGCAGCTGCGATTTTTGGATATGGGGGTGATTTTTGGTGCCCGCGGCAATCTCAGCTGCGGAGCGACCCGGCAGTTTCTGCAGGGCATCGTGCAAGATGTCGATTATATCGCCATTGTCGATGTAAACCGCCATCGGCAGTTTACCGCGGTCCCGGATCTATACCCGGCGGCGGCGCTATTCTACCGGAAGCTGGTCGCGGGCGAACTGGGCTTTGAACCCGTAGGGCGCTTCAAAAATTATCCGACCCTGGCGGGCATAGAATTTGTCGATGACGGCGCCGAACCTGCTTTCCTGGGGTTTGATCATCCAGCTGTGCTGATTTTTAAGCGGCGGGAGAATTTTGCCGAAGACTGGGAGCAGTGGCGAGGGGAGTTAGAGGAAAATCCAGCTTGTGCGGACCGGGCGGCCCGGGAAGTGGCCACCGCTTTGCAGGTGGGAGATTTAGGTCGTGCCCTGGGTTTGTCGCAGCTCTTGAGCCAGGACTATCCAGAAGATCGCTTTGCCGCACTTATGGAGGTGGCGATCCATCATCGCCAGGGTAGCAGCGAGCTGGAGCAGAGGGCGCAAAAACGCTTTCTGGAGGCCTTTGCCGATCCTTCGCGCACTGCTTATTTAATTCCCTGGGCCAGCGCTTATAGCCTGGTCGATCTGGGTTTGTACGAACTGGCTCTGGGAAGCTTGCGGTTGGGGATTCAGTTGCCCTTCGGGGAGGATGAGCGCTTGCCGATGGCGCGCTCCTATATTTCGCTGGCCGATCACCTGCATGGCCGCGGCGAGACGCAGCAGGCTCTGGAGGTCTATCGCTTGTCGGCGCAGATTCGGGCTCTACCTGGGGCTTGCAATGTCCTGGCCAGCGCTGCCTACGAGGCGGGAGAGCGCGATGATGCATTGAAGTGGTGGGGGCGGTCGCTGGCGTTTGACGATAAGCAGGTGGCGGTCTATAAAAGGGCTGGCAGAGCCGCTTATGAACTGCGGGACTACCCGCGGGCGCTACAGTATTTCGAGCGGGCGGTGCGCTTGGACCCCGGCTTGTCGCTGCAAAGGCGCGCCGCAGATTACAATATGCTGGCGGAAACGGCACAGCTCACCGGGCATTTCAAACAGGCCGTGGCGCTGTGGTTACTTTCACTGCAGCTGGATGATACCCAGGCACAGGTACACGCGCAGCTGGGGCGGGTCGCAGCCGGCGAGTTGCGGGATTATGGCACGGCTCTGGAGCACTTGCAGAGAGCGGGCGAATTGGATCCCGGTTTGCGGCAGGAGTTGGAGCGCTGGATCGAGGTGGCGCACAGCGGCGCGCGCGAACGCTAGTGGACGGGTCTTGGCCTGCTGCTTGCATGCCGCTGTAGGCGTTCCAGCCCTTTAAAAGGTCGCTGTTTTCCGTGCGGGGCCAAGGTGGGGGGGAATTATTTCGCTTGTAGACTGCTGCGCGCCCTGTCGATGCTGATCTCCCGGCGTTCGCGATTGAGAAAAATACTGACCTGGGCGTAGCCGGCGCTGCTTAGCGCGTCGAGGGCCAGGGAAAAATCCGCCGCGACTCGCTGTGGTTGGTGTGCATCTGCGCCGATCACTACGGGGATATCGCGCCGGTGCATTTCTGCCAGCATTGCACTGCCTGGACACATTTCGGGAAAGGTCTTGTTGAGTCCCGAGGTGTTTAGCTCCATCGCGGTGCCGGCTGCTGCAATCCGGTCGAGGCAGGGGAGGATGAAGTCCATGGCGCGAGCCACATTCCAATCCTTGGGCGTGGAGTTTTTGACCAGGTCCGGATGGGCGATGGTGTCAAAAAGCCCGCTTTCCGCCGCCAGTGCCAGATGTTCGAAGTAGGTGCGCTGGAAGGCTGTGGGATTGCCATCGAAAAAGCGCTCCTTATAATCGTCGAGGTGTGGATGCACAGCTCCTAGCACGTGATTGAGTTCCGCCATGCCGTGTAGTTTTTCCAGCCATTTTTCCATGCCGGGGACATAATCGCTTTCGATGCCCAGCCGGACGTCGATCTGCCCAGCCCACGACCTGCGGGCGCGTTCGACCAGGGCGACATAATCGTCGAATTCGGCCACGCTCATACGGACGGCAGGGGACCAGCCGTCATCGGTTGGGTTGTGGCAGGTGACGACGATCCCCTGCAGGCCGCGTTGCTGCGCCACTGCGGCGTATTCTTCCGGGGTTCCCTGGGCGTGTTTGCACAGGGGGGTATGCATGTGCATTTCGTAGAGCAGCAAGTCAGGAGTCATTTTATTTATCCATGTGTTGAATATCGGTTAAAGCAATAGAGAAGTATAAACTAGATAAAGTCAAAAGGAAAGGAGGTGAGAGTCATTCTACAGGTCTTCTACCTCTCATGTCGGCTTGTCTCCACCGGGTATTTTGTCCATATTGGAGCGCTGGAAATGACAAGCGCTAAAGGGGGGTACGATGAACGGAGCAGATCTTTTCGCCCTTAGTTTGCGGGCCCAGGGAGTGGAGTGGATCGGCACCCTGTGCGGGCATGGTCTCAACGAGGTCTACGCGGCTTGCCTGCGCGCCGATATAAAGCTGGTCGATGTCCGCAACGAGCAGACCGCGGCCTATATGGCGGAATGCTGGGGGCGCTTGAGCCGGCAGGTCGGGGTCTGTGCGGTGAGCAGTGGGGTGGCGCACGCCAATGCCATGGCCGGGGTGGTCAATGCCCAGTTCGATGGGGCACCCATGTTGTTGCTCACCGGGGCGGGGCCGCTGGGCACTGCGGGTTTGGGACATTTTCAGGATTTCGACCAGCTCGGTCTGGCCGCATCCATGTGCAAATACGCCCGGGTGCTGGATGTGGCGGAGCGCATCCCCGAATTTGTACATCAGGCTTTTGCCGCGGCCCTGAGCGGGCGCCCCGGACCCGTACATCTCACTTTTCCAATGGATGTCCAGGAGGTCGAGGTAGATGTGGAGTTGCCGTCCGGGCCGGCGCAGGCGCCCGCGCGCATGCATGCGGCGCCGGAGGATGTTGAGCGGGCAGTGGATCTACTAGAGGCGGCCGAGCGGCCTGTGCTGATGGCGGGCAGTGGTGCTTATTATGCCGGCGCCGAGGGGGTGCTGGCAGAATTCGCCGCCGCCTACGCCATTCCGGTTATGGTGCCTATCTGGGATCGCGGTACCGTCGCCAGCGACATGGCGGAATTCATGGGTGTAAGCGGTGCGGCCAGCGGTGGACCGGAACTGCTGCCGCAAGCGGATCTGGTCTTATTACTGGGTGCGGCCGCGGATTACCGGGTGGGGTATCTGCAGGCGCCGGGATTGCATCCCCGGGCGCAGGTGATAAAGGTGGATGTAGACCTGGGGCGTCTGGGCGAAAAAAGGCCGGTGGAGCTGGAAATCCAGGCAGATCCGGCAGTCGTGCTGGAGCAATTGCACGCGGCTTGTAGCAGGTGCCAGATGGGCGGTTTTAAAGATTGGCTGGCAGCGGCGCGAGAATTGGGCGATGCGTTTCAAGACCGGTTGATCAAGGGAACGGTGCGGGGGAATGGGCTGCACGCGCTGGATATCATCGAAGCTCTGGAAGAGGTGCTGAGTCCGGCGGCAGTGGTAGTAGTAGATGGGGGAAATATTGGCCAGTGGTTTCACCAGACGCTGGGACGCCGGAGTTACCCCGGTCGCTATTTGACCTGTGGTGCCAGCGGCGTCGTCGGCTACGGTATTGCCGGGGCCCTAGCGGCGCGCGTGGGTTTTCCCAAAGAGCCGGTAGTATTGCTTTCCGGCGATGGAGCAGCGACTTTTACCCTGACCGAACTGGAGTGTGCCGTGCGCCAGCAGTTGCCCTTTGTAATGATTGTGGCAGACGACGAGAGCTGGGGCATCACCGAAAGTGGACATTTACAACGTTATGGCAAGGCCATGAGCAGTACTCTGGGGCCGGTGGATTTTGCCGCGGTGGCCCAGGGCCTGGGGGCGCTGGGGGTTCGGGTATCGAGCAAGGGCGAACTGGTAGATTTGCTATGCCGTGGGCTGGGGGAAAGCGTGCCGATGCTGGTGCACGTGCCCATTGCCGGTGGCATGCCGGGGGGTGAATAGCAGCGTCGGTGTTTTGCCAAATCGGCGTAAAAAAGAAAGGAAGGATATGACGAGTCAGTTTTATCCAGATCTGGAAACCTATCGTCTAGGCCTGTTTGTAGAGGAAGACGAGGTCTTGAAGAAGGTCATGCCGGAAGCTGTGGAGCAGGGGCTGCCGCCGATTTCGGTCAGCGCTGATTCGGGCAAGACTCTCCACCTGTTGGCCAGAATGGTCGGGGCGCGCAAAATCCTCGAGTTCGGGACGCTGGCGGGCTATTCAGGGATCTGGCTGGCGCGGGCCCTGCCTGCAGACGGCCGCTTGATTTCCCTTGAAATCGCGCCACAACACGCAGCTTTGGCGCGGGAGAACTACGCCCGGGCCGGCGTGGCTGATCGGGCCGAGGTGCGTCTGGGCACAGCGGTGGACCTGCTGCCGGAGGTGGCGTCCGAAGGGCCTTTTGACCTGGCCTTCATCGATGCCGACAAAGAGAGTTATCCACGCTACCTGGATTTTTCCCTGGAACACGTGCGCCCGGGGGGGTTGATAATTGCCGACAATGCCAACGGTCACGGCCATGCCCACGAGGTCTTGGGTGAAGGAGATGGCCGACGCGGCATCCAGATCTACAACCAGCGGGTGGCCGAAGACCCGCGGCTGGTTTCACACATCCTGGCAGTAGGCGGCTGGCTGGCGGTGTCGGTAAAGGTCGGATGAGAGGAGTGTGAATATGTTGACCGGCATTTCTCCCCTTTTGAGTCCGGATCTCCTGTCCGTACTTTATCGCATGGGACACGGAGACGAGATTGTGCTGGGCGATGCCCATTTTCCCGGCGAGTCCAACAACCGCTACGTCGTGCGGGCGGATGGACTGCGGATCGCCGCTCTCTTAGAGGCGATTTTGCCTCTCTTTCCCCTGGATACTTTCGTACGGAGTCCTTTTTTCATGATGGATGTAGTAGCGGGGGATAAACTGGACCCGTCCGTGGAAACATCTTATCGCCAGGTGATCGACCGCTACTGGCCGCAGGCGCCACCCATCGAGCGGGTCGAGCGTTTTGAATTTTACGAGCAGACCCGGCAGGCCTTCGCAGTGCTCATGACCGGTGAGACCGCCAAGTACGGCAATATCATCC
>CAXFTV010000531.1:0-5216 GCA_964005845.1 uncultured bacterium | reverse complement strand
TTTGCCGGTAGCTGGAGGATGCGGTCCTGGTGCTCGTGGTAGAGCCGGATCTCGTCCGGACAGGGGAAGTTGGCCTTGTGGCTGCCGGGCAAACAGGCGAAACCGCCATCGCTGGGTCCCACATCGGTCAACTGGACGGCCACATTAGTCATGCCGCAGAACATGCGGCCGTTGCGGTAGAGGAAACCGCGCGAGCGATCGTGGGGTTCGCCGCCCTCGTGGAACCAGAAGCCCTCGGCGCCTTCGTCCATAGTGATGATGCCGAGCCCCTCCAGGCGGAAGCCGGGCCCGAGCAACTCTTCCAGGTAGGGAGCTAGCTTGGGATGGGCCATCATTTCGCGGTAGATGTCGCAGTGTGGTTTTTCCCAGGTGAGCATGTCCCCCAGGTCGCCGCGGCCGGTGGTGCCCCGCAGGGTAGTCGACTCGTTGGCCAGATCGTTGGGACGGATCCCTATCTGGTCGGCATGGTGGTCGATGGCGGCATTGGCTGCCGCCACTTCTGCGGGTGAGAGCAAGCCCTTTAAAATCAAATAGCCGTGCACTTCGAAAAGGTATTTTTCCGTTTCATTCATTGCTTTTATTCTCCCGATTCGAGTGATTTTTCCCGCGCTGGATCTGCAGCTCGGTTTCTCTTTGGCGCTTGGGTTTGGCGCGCGAGGGGGATTTTACAATTGATAAAAAGTAAATAAACCCGGGCCAATCGCAAACCATGGGATAAGGCGCCTGTCGGGAGCGGTTTTATGGGCGCCGGAAAGCGCCGTTTCGGTCGCGGTGGCAAAACCTCCAGTAAGCCACTATGCTACTGGTGAGGAAGGCGGCCTCCATGAGAGCGGCAACCGGCGTTGCCGCGAGGATATTGTGAATCAGCCAGGTGAGATTGCCGCCCATAAAGAAGCGCAAGATCTCCTTAGTCCTCGCCTCTGGATTTTTCGCGTTTGGGGATGGGGCGGCGCTTGGGCGGGCGTTTGGGGGACTCCTTTTTCTGCTCCTTCAGGTGCTTGGAAAGGCGGCTCTTGGTCCTTTCCCGCAAGCGCAAACGGCGACCATCTGAAATGCCATCGCCGTCTTCGTCGATGAATATATCGCGCTTAAGGGCGCGCAGGGGGGCAGGCTTGATCAGGTCATGCATGCCGTCGGCATCCCGATCGAGAAATTTTCGGTGCACTTTGGTGCGTTCCTCGTCGACGCGACCGTAGCGATATCCCCTGAGGGAATCGCGGCTGTACTCGAGGCCGGTGATATCGTTTTTCCCGTCCCGGTCGTGATCGATGATATTGTCGGGAATGCCGTCTCCGTCTAGATCCACAAAGGCGCCGGATAGATCGTTGACCCCATCGCCGTCCTGATCCCGGAAGATGTCATTTTTGCCATCGCCATCTTTGTCGATAAAGCGAAAGCGGTGCGGGTAAGGCTTGCCGCCGATATCGTTTTTGCCATCGCCATCGGCATCCAGAAAGTGATCGTTGCGGCCATCGCGGTCTTCATCCACGTAGCTTTTCCCAGGGTTGCTCTGGGCGGATTTTTTTTCTTTTGTCGCCGTCTTGTCAGCGGTTGTTGAGGGCGCTTCGGGAGCTTCGGCCGTTGCGGCTCCGGGCCGAAAAATCAGCAGCGCCAGAATCATTAGCAGTTGGGCAGACACAGTGCCTCCTTCTGGTGAAGAAGTTGCTTACTTGAAGCCGTATTTCTTCAATTTGTAGCGCAGGTTGCGTTCGGTGATGCCCAGGATTTCGGCGGCGCGGCTCTGCACCCCCTCGACCTTTTGCAGGGCTTGCTCGATGGCGCGGCGTTCGAGTGCCTCTACCTGGTTGGGCAGAGAAGAATCTTCGCCTGGGGCCGGTTCCTGGATGAGTTCGGTCGCAAGCTCCATGGGCAGATCATCACGGGTGAGATTCTGGCCGCGCGCCATGACCACGGCGCGTTCGACCACATTTTGCAGCTCGCGCACATTGCCGGGGTAGTCGTAGCGCATCAACAGATCCATGGCCTCGCGGGAAACCTCGTGGATTTTTTTGCCATTTTCGGCACAGTAGTGTTTGAGAAAATGCCTTAAGAGCACCGGGATGTCCTGGCGGCGTTGCCGCAGGGGGGGCACCTGCACGCTCACTACATTGAGGCGGTAAAACAGATCCTCGCGGAAGCGGCCGGCATGAACGGCGGCTTCCAGATCCTGGTGGGTTGCCGATATCAGGCGCACGTCCACCTCGATCGAGCTGTTGCCGCCGACCCGTTCGATCGTCCTTTCCTGCAGCACCCGCAGGAGCTTTACCTGGACCTCTAGGGGGACTTCGGCCACCTCGTCGATAAAGAGCGTGCCCCCATCGGCCTGCTCGAAACGGCCCTGCCGCCGCTGGTCCGCCCCGGTGAAAGCGCCTTTTTCATGGCCGAAAATTTCGCTCTCGATCAGGTTTTGGCTGAGTGCGGCGCAGTTGACTGCGACAAAGGGTTGCTGCTGCCGCAGGCTTGCTGCGTGAATGGCGCGGGCTACCAGTTCCTTGCCGGTGCCGCTTTCGCCCCGCACCAGCACCGAGGCCCGGCTGGGGGCGGCGCGGGCAATGGTATTGAGGACGCCTTCCATGGCCGGGTCGACCGAGATGATGCTATCGAAGCGGGCTCCTTCGCGCAGTTGCTCCTTTAGCATCCGATTTTCCGAGATCAGGTGGTGGCGTTCCAGGGCCCGGCGCACGACGCCGTCCAATTCGTCTAGATCGATAGGCTTAGTCAAATAATGGCAAGCGCCTTCGCGCATGGCATCGACGGCGCCTCCGACGCTGCCATAGGCGGTAATTATGATGACTTCGACTTCCGGATTGATCTGCCTGGCCGCGCTCAGCACCGCCAGGCCGTCCATGTCCGGCATGCGAAAGTCGGTCAGGACCAGGTCCACCAGATGTTGTTGTAAGAGCTCCAGACCAGGACCGCCGGCCGGGGCCTGGAGGACCTGGTAACCCTGGTTTTGCAAATGTCCGGCCAGGGCCTCGCGCTGGGCCTCTTCGTCGTCGATTACCAGAATGGTTTCTTCCGCCATTTTACCTCAAGTTCTGCCGCGTGGCAAGTGGATGGTAAAGCGAGTCCCAGCGCCGACCAGGCTCTGGACATCAATGCGGCCTCCGTGCTCGGAGATGATGCGGTGGGCCAGCCCCAATCCCAGGCCGGTACCTTCCTGCTTGGTAGTAAAATAAAGATCGAAAATGCGCTCCATATTTTCCACTGGTATGCCCATACCAGTATCTTCTACAACCAGTTCTACGGCGCTATCGAGCGGGTGTACCGCCAGCAGGACGTGGCCGCGGGTAGTTGCTTCTATGGCGTTGCCCAGAAGGTTCAGCAAGGCCTGTTCTAGTTGTTCCGGATCGGCTTTTATAGGACCTATGGCTTCGATAGCCCGTTCCACGTCGAGCCCCTTGAGCCTTGCCTGGGGCGTTATAATTTCGAGTATTTTTTCCAGCAGGCCATCCAGTTCGAATTCCTGCGGCTGCAATTTCGGGGGGCGTGCCAGACCGAGGAATTGTTTGACGATGCGATCGACCCGCTGGACCTCATCCAGCACGATGCGGATAAATTTGTTGAATTCTTCGCCGCGCTGGGTCGGCACGAACTCCCGTTCCAGACGCTGGACAATAAGACTGATGGCATTGAGCGGATTGCGCACTTCGTGCGCCACACCCGAGGCCAGGGCACCCATGGAAACCAGCCGGTCCCGGCGCCTCATTTCCGCTTCCATAGCCACCTTCTCGGTCAGGTCCTGGATTACGGCCACTGCGGTTTCGACCTGACCCTGCCCGTCGCGGATCAGCGAGGTCGACACGGCAAGGGTCAGCTCCTGGCCCGAGGAGATGCGGCAGCGGTCGGTTTCTCCCTGGGTTTCGCGCTCGCGTTCCAGAGCCTGGTCCAGGGCGGTGAGCTGGGTGCCGAGCACTTCGGCGTAGGGCCTTCCGAGGATCCGCGTCGCCTCTACGCCGAAGAGGTGTTCGGCAGTCTGGTTGAATACCTGGATGCGGCCGGATGGATCCACTGCCACCACCGCATCGGTCATCTGTTCGAGGATGCGGCTGCTGTAGGTCTGGACCTGTTCGTAGGCTTCGTCCAGGAGGGCGTAATTCTGGCGGATAGTTACCACCCCGGCGCCAATGGCGCCCAGCACCAGCAGCAGACCTGCCAGCAGGGCTAGTTGTAATTTATCTCTGGCCTCTTCGGCCTCCAGTTGCTGCATGGACAGCCCGACGCGCAACAGGCCCAGGGGGGCGCCATCGTCGACCCTGAAGGGCATCACGGTTTCGAATACCTGAGTGCCTTCGAAAGTCGTCGTGCGCGAGTGGGCAACGCGTCCCTCCAGTGCTTTCCGCAGGAAAGCATCGTCGCGGATCCGGTCCATCTCTTCGATCCCCATAGAGGCGGATATGATACCCAGAGTATCTTGCAGTACCATGTAGAGCACACCCGGATTCGCACCGATTTCCTGGAGCAGTCGTCCGGTTCCGGAAGCCAGTCGCAGGGCCAGCATTCTGGATTCGGAGGCCCGTACTACGATGGCGCCTCCGGAGGGGCGTTTCAGGGCAACGGCGTAGAGCTCGTCGGCCTCAAAGCCGAATTCGAGTTTCTCTTCTGCACCCTGCAGGATGGGGGCGAGCGCCTCCAACTCGGACTCAAAGCGGTGGGTGGCGTGGCCGCTGGAGGCGATCGGGTACCCCGCCGCATCCATGACGTCGATTTCGAAGAGTTCATTTTCGCTGGCGATCCGTGCCAGTAGAGAATCGGAAAGCGGGTGGTGCATTTCGAGATTGGCGATGTGGCGGGCGTTATCCTGCAGGCGCTCGATGACCAGAAATTCGATTTCGGCATCGGCCCGCAGGGTGTTTTCACCCGCTCGGGCCACCGCTTCGACCAGAGAAACAGCGCCTTCACGCAGGGTTTTCAGCATGATGCGGCGGGAACTACTCAGTTCGTACCAGGCGAAGGCACCCATGACCAGCGCCATGCAGCCGGCCAGGGCAGCCAGGTAGCCCGGTCGCAGCAGGGAGGGCTGGGTGGGGGCGGGGTGGCGGCTGCCGATTAGTTTTCTCATAGGTGCGCATTCCAGCTCTTTATGCTAAAATCTCAAAAATCAATTTGCACCCCGGTGGCATAGATCTGGGAATCGGTCTGGTAGTAAGCATCGTTGGATTCGATATCGCGATAGAGCCATTCCAGCTGCAGGCGGATTTCATTTATCCGGCTTT